>PMYF01000160.1 GCA_003171295.1 Acidobacteriota bacterium
GAGAGCGAAATGGATAGGCCTCGTGACCCAATACATCTGGCAATCCGGATTCCAGATGGGCGGGATGAAGGGTCTGGAGCTGGAATACGCCCACAACAAACCCATCGAATTCAACGAGACCGATTGGTACCCCCTGTGGTACAAAGGCGACGCCATAGCGGACTCCCGGGTGGAAGCGTGGGAGTTCATCGTGGGAGGGGGAGGAAGTTTCAATCACCTGAATGGACGATATACGGCGGAGGACTCCGCTGGAAAGATGCCCGACACTGCCCAAATCGCCGGTGCACTTAAGAACCTGCGAGACTTCATGTACAGCTTCGATTTTCTCAAGATGAGCCCGCAGCCGGTCTTCGCGCTCGGGGGAATCCCCGCGGGGACTTACTGCCGGGGAATCAGCGAAACCGGGAGACAGTACGCCCTATATCACCACCACAGCGAGATCAAATCGAATGGGACGGGCTCGTATGCGGTCACGCCCGGCAGTTATGTCGAGGACCTCGAACTGGAACTGCCGGGCGGCAAGTACAAAGCGGATTGGGTTGACCCGGCCTCCGGCGCAGTGCTGGGCAGCGAGACCTTCACGCACCAGGGTGGCAACCGGATATTCACAACCCCCACGCATACGGTGGACATCGCACTGCGGATCAAACGCGGTTAGAATCTTAGCGCTCGACGTGGAGGCTTGGCTTGGATGGGGTTGCGGTTCGCGTGCTCCTTATGACGGTGCTGGTCGCCGCCGGCCCGCGGTTGACCGCACAGACGGTGGACAGCCAGGCCCAGGAGGCCTTCACGCGAGGGGTAGCCCTGCAGCAGAAGGGCGATTTGGAGGGGGCGCGCCAGGCCTACGAGGAAGCTCTGGGACTCGCTCCGCAGCGCGTGGATGTGCTTTCGAACTTGGGGCTTGTCTATTCACAAATGGGACAGCAGGAGCGGGCGATCAAGTGCTTCCAGGAAGCCCTCAAGGTTGACCCCAGGCAGTTTGCGGTGCGCTTCAATCTGGGTATCGGCTACATGCAGGCCAAGCAATATGGGCCGGCGCGGCGTGAGCTGGCCAAGGTGGTTGCGGCCCAACCCAATAACCTCAGAGCTCATAACCTGCTCGGGCTCTGCCTGCTCAAGCAGGGCCGCCTGCCCGAAGGCGCCGCTGAACTCGAGAGGGTGCGGCGAGCGAACCCCCAGGACCTTGACGTGAGCTACACCCTGGCCTCCGCCTACCTCAGAGCCAACCAGTTGGATAAGGCTGAGCCTATCGTCACCGGCCTCGAGAGCAACGACTCCGCCGAAGCTCACTTCATTGTGGGCACCTACTACCTGGCTAAGTTCGATCACCGGCGCGCGATTCGAGAGCTGACTCTGGCGTTGGAACGAAACCCTAAACTCCCGGAGGCGCATGCTCAGCTCGGCTACGCGTACTTCTTCGATTTCAAGTGGGACCTCTCCGTCAAGATGTGCGAGGAGGAACTGGCCCTGTATCCCCATGACGGCAACGCCATCAAGCTGCTGGGCTCTCTCTATAGGCAAAGGGGACGACTGGATGAGGCGACAGCTCTGCTGGACAAAGCGGTCCAGCAAAGCCCAAACGACTACGAGATCCTATTTCAGGTTGCTCTCCTGGCTCAGGCCAGGAACGACTATCGTGCCGCGGTCGCCATCCTGGAGAAAGTCACCCAGTTGAATCCGGACTTCCCACAGGCTCACATTACACTGGTGCGGGTCTATACAAAGCTCAAGCGCCCGGAGGACGCCAAGCGGGAACAGGCCGCTGTTGACCAATTGAATATCGAAAGGAAGAATCTCCCCACGGTCCGCGACAAGGCCCTCTATGACGCGTTCAAGACCCCGCAGTAGGATCGCCTCGGTATCGCTCGGGTGTCGTGTCAACCGCAGTCAGGAAATGGGCGTGTGGCGGGGGGCTACGGCGGCTCGCTGAGGCCGACGACTCCTCTCCCTAAGGGCTGGGCCACGTATTGATTTAGCAGCCGGGCTTTGGCCAGTTCCCCCTCGGCAGACGGATCGCCCACGGTCTTTAGCAGCATTCCTAGGCCGTAATGGGCCAAGACGAAGTCGGGGCGCAGGCGGATGGCCGCCCGGAACCCTTCCATGGCTTCCTGCTTCTTACCCATTCGGCCCAGCACCACGCCTTGATTATAAGCGGCCATGAAGAAGGTGGGGTCAAGCTGCAAAGCCTTGCGAAAGGCGGCTAGAGCCTCATCCTGGCGCCCTTCATCGGCGTATTTGATTCCCTCCGCGTTCAGGGCGTTGGCCTTGCCCGTCGCGTCTTTGGACTCCTGCAAAGCCTTGACCTTGTCAAAGCACCCCTTGGCCTCCTCGGATCTGCTCTCGGCCTGCAGCAACGTGGCGAGGTTGTAGAGGGCATCCTGGTAATTGGGCCGGTAACTTAATGCCCTGCGGTAGCTGGCCTCGGCCTGCGCACTTTGATTCAGGCGCCGATAGAGTTTGCCTAACTCGGCGTGCGCTTGCGCCAGGTCAGGCTTTAGATCCACCGCCGCGCGCAGTTGATTGCCGGCTTCGCCGTAATCCCCCTGGTCAAGCGCGATCCGGGCGAGTTCATAGTGCGAGAAGGGATCGGCCGGATGCAGGCTGAGGGCTTTCTGGAAATGGACGGCCGCTTCGGGACGCTGCTTTTGCTCGACCAGGACCAATCCCATGCCGTAATGTGCAGCCCATATCAGCGGGTCTAAGTCGAGTGCTTTCCCGAAGGCTTCCAGGGCTTCCGTGTAGCGGTGGGAATCGTAATGGGCTTTGCCGAGGAGGACATGCAGCTCTGCATTCCGGGGAGCGTAGCGGATTGCTGCCTCCATCTGCTGTGCCGCTGCGTAACTATCGCCCTCGCGCGCGAGGATGGAACTTAGATCCACTCGCGCATCAACGTGGCCGGGCTGCAGCCGGAGGACTTCTACGAATTGATCGATGGCCGCCGGCAGATAGCCCCCTCCGCGAGTCGAGTAAGCTACCCCTAAGGCATAGCGCGCGTCGACAAAGTCCGGCCGGAGCGCAACGGCCTCTGTCAATGCTTCGATGGCTTCCGGAGTCTTGTTCTGCCTTAGCAGGGCGACGCCCAGTTCGTACTCACGGTCCGCGCTCTGCGGTTCCGCCAGGTGAACGAGTGTTACACGTCCGCGAATTGCCGGCTCTTCTCGATCCACGGATTGGACCCGGCCGGCGCCGGCGGCATTTCTCGCGGCCGGAGAGGGTCGAGAGATCCCCTCTTCCTTGATGCGCAGGATCTGGTCCGGTTTGGGGTGGTCAATCGTCTGCTCGATTCCACTAGGCCAGCGGATGTGAATCTCCCGAATGGCATCCTCATCACCAATCCCGAAGGCTACCCGCCGGTCATTGGCAGAGGCATAGCTGCCGGCGGTGCTGACCGTCCGGTACTGAACCCTGCCACTTGCGGCCGTGAGCCGCACCCGCGCTCCAATCGCATCGCGGTTGCTTTTTGTTCCTTCGAGGTTCAATTCAATCCAGTGGTTCCGATTATCCCCTTCGTTCCGCAACAGGTGGGCCGGCTCCTTGTAGTCGGAGACCACCACGTCAATGCGGCCGTTATTGTCGAGGTCGCCGAAAGCCGCGCCGCGCGCCGCCCAGGGTTGGCTGAAAATCTCCCCCGACTGAGATGAGATGTCCTCGAATTTCCCTCCCTGGAACTTCAGCAGCAAGGGCCTCTCGAGATAGTGGAGGTGGGGTTGCGTAATCTCAATGTTGTCCATCACATGACTGGTGGCGATGAACACGTCATTGTGGCCGTCGTTGTCAAAGTCAAAAACATGGATACCCCAACCCCCGAAGGGGCGGGAAATCTCCGCGAGGTTGGACGTCACACTCGCATAGCCGAACGTGCCGTCCCCGTTGTTATGAAACAGGGCAAAATACTCGTAGGGCAAGGCGGTGGTCAGGATATCAGGGAACCCATCATTGTCCAAGTCAGCAAAGTCCGTGCCCATACCTGAGAAGGTATTGCCATCCTCTGTGTAACCTACGCCAGCAATTGCCGCCTGCTCCGTGAAGGTACCGTTGCCATTGTTCTTGAAGAGAAACTGGGGGAAGGCGTCATTCGCAACATAGATGTCCATGAAACCGTCATTATTGAAGTCCCCGAAGGAAACGCCCAAGCCGTATCCCGGGCTGCCCTTGATCCGGCTGGCCTCGCTCACATCTGTAAATGTCCCGTCGCGGTTATTATGGAATAGGTAATTGGAGACGGCTTTGAACTCGTTCGGATGGCAATAGGCCCGGCCCCCCGCGACATTGGGCCCGCACATCAATGCTCCCATGGTGAAGTTCCACTGCAGGTAGCGAGTCACAAAGAGGTCGAGATACCCATCATTGTCGTAATCCAGAAAGCCGGCGCTCATGGTCCAGCCTTCGGTCCTGATGCCGGATGGCGCGGTCACATCCGTGAATGTTCCGTCGCCATTATTGTGGTAGAGAATGCCCCCGCCATAGTTCGTGACGAACAGATCAGGAAAGCCGTCGTTGTCATAGTCCCCAACGGCGGCGCCCATGCCATACTCTTTGCCCTTTACCCCCGCCTTTTCCGTCACGTCCGTAAACGTTCCATCCCGGTTATTTCTGAACAACCTGTTCCAGTACGCGGGGTTGGATTTGTCGGGGAGCTGCACATCCGTTTGCGGATTTCCCAGCGCCGCGCCGTTCACAAAGAACATATCCAGCCAGCCATCGCCGTCGTAATCGAGGAGCGCGACCCCGCCGCCCATCGTCTCGATCAAGTACTTGTTGGGCGTCGGTGAATTGCGGAATTGGAAACGTAAACCGGCCCTATCGCGCGCTTCCACAAATCTGGCATTTGAGGAGGGAGGGCGCAGCGGATTATTGACTGTGGGGGCAACGATGGCTGCATAGACAATGAGAAGGCTCGTGCTTGCCCAGGGTGTTCTCATGTTACGGAGCGTGGCGCGTGCCGGACATCGAGTTTTAGTGTACCATGGCGCGTAGTCATGACAAACGCTCGATCGCTAATGGGACGCCTGTGGACATGCTTGTCAACTCCGGCGAAATGACCTTTCGCCACAGGAGTGGAATCTCTTCCAGCAGGCGGCCGGGGCGAACTGTTTTGCGGGCAATCTCATTGCTTCTGGCCATTAACATTTCTGCCGCCACGGCGTGGGGAAGGCAAGCCCGGATCGATATCAGTCAAGGGGACGCATCTGCCTTCTACAGTTCGAGGCAGGGGAGTGCGCCGGCTGGCGCGACGGATTGGAAATGCGTGTTATGGCCAGGGCGCAATTCCAGCGCCCGGGGGTTTGCGGTCGTTGGCGCCGATTCAGCCGCTCGCGGCCCCTCGCGGGATGATGCGAGGATTCAAGAGATCAACAGACTGATTGACGCCGGGGAGCTTCCCCTAGCGCGTCAGAAGCTGGCCGAAGAAGTCACGGGGCATGGGGAGAGCTACCAAACGCTTTTTCTCGAGGCTAAGATCCTTTTCCGGGAGCAGAAGTGCCGGGAATCACTCAAGGTCCTGGAGCGATGCTTTTCTCTGGATCAGCATGATCCCGAACTTTACAAACTGGTTGCCTTGAATGCGATCCTCATTGATAGGATGGATATCGCCGAGCAAGCATTGCAGACGGCCACACGGCTGGCTCCCCATGATTCCCTGGTTTTATTCCACCTGGGAGCGCTTTATTATACCGAGAGCCGCTTTCCTTCAGCGCGACCGCTGCTCGAAAAATCCGTGAACCTCAACCCCGAGTACGTTCCCGCACGGCTTTTTCTGGGCCTGACGCTGGAAGAACTTGGACAGGAACAGACGGCGATAGATTGTTATCACCGGGCCATCGAAATGTCCGAGCGGTCAGGATCAAAGGGAGAGCAGCCCTATCTTTATCTGGGTCGGCTTCTATATCGGGAGAACCGGCTGAATGAGAGCCTTCCCTATCTCCGGAAAGCCGTGCAGGCTAATTCCCGGTCCTGCGAAAGCCTGTGCCTTGTAGCGAGGGTTCTCAGCGTGCAAGGCCAGGAAGCGGATGCCCTGGCGGCCCTCCGGCAATGCACTGGGGCGGACCCGAACTACGTGGAAGCGCACTACCTCCTGAGTCGCGCTTACGTCAAGCAAGGACGAACCGGCGAGGCCGCAAGGGAGTTGTCCTTATTTCAGGAACTCAAGAAGCTTGAGGAGAACAAAAAGGACTCCCGGAAGAACCAGCGCGCCCGCCCATGAACGTTGGGGAGAATCTACCGTCGCTGCGCTGTCTACTCCTCCCTTTTTCCGTCTGAAGAAACCGCTTGCGGGACTCGGGGAGGAGGCGGTAGCGGCCAAGCCGGACAAAACCCCGGGCTGGCCCGGGACGCTGATCGTCCGGGGGAACCCCTATCGAAACTGAAGCTGTTTGGTTCCTTGGGCTGGTTTACACCGCCGAAGGTTTTTTTCGAACGTCAACTGTCGCTGGAGAGGATTGCTTGCAGACGAACTCTCACAAAATCCCCGGGAGGAGTTTCCTATGACCAACCGCGAGCGGTTCTTGAAAACCATCAATTGGGACCTTCCTGACCGGCTTATGACCTACGACATTATCGATCACTCTGAAATCCTCAAGACGTACGGAGGGGAAGGAGATTTGGTCGAACGAAACGCGCGCATGTGCAAGGAGATCGGTTTGGACTCGACCCGCGGCATCCACGATCCGGAGCACCATTGGCTGGGTGGCAAGATCCAGAACTGGATTCGTTTCCTTGGCGTGGACCCCGGGAACTGGGAAGTTTCGGAGACGGGTGGGACGGCCTGGATTGGCAAGCGGCCATTCCACGACCTTCGAGGGCTTGAGAAGAACATGCCCAATATGCCCAAGAAGCATGAGGTCGAGGAGTGGTACAAGCCTTCGATCCGGAAGATCAAGGAGATTTTCGACGCTTACGATGTGGTTTTTATCGGCGCAGTCGAGGGGCCCCTGACCGACGCCTACACTTACACTGACATGATGATGTTCTGCGAGGCGATATACGAGGCCCCGGAGTTGGTCGATCGCCTCACCGAAGTGTGTGGTACCTTTTCCCAATTTATCGCCGAGGTTTATGCGGAGAATGCCTCGGCGCCGCTGCTCTTTATGGGGGAGGATATTGCCGGCAAGAATGGTCCCATCTTCAGCCCGGACTTTATTCGCAAAAAGGCGCTGCCCATCTGGAAACGCATCGCGCGGCCCGTCCAAGACAAGGGGTACAAGTTCCTCTATCACACCGATGGTCGCGCCCAGGAAATCCTGCCCATTGTGGTGAATGAACTTGGAGCTGACGGATTCAATCCCATCGAGCGCAATGGGTGCAATGACATCTTTGAGATCCGGCGGCTCTATCCCCATACCCTGCTCTTTGGCAACGTCTGCTGTGAGATTACTCTGCCTTATGGCACGCCGGAGGAGGTGGAACAGGAGACGCTGGACATCATCGAGAAGCTTGGCCCTCAAGGCGGGATTTTGATTGGCTCTTCCAGTGAAGTGCATGAATTGGTTCCCATGGAAAACGCGCTCCGGATGTACGAGACCGTTCAGCGTTACGGTAAATACCCGATCAGTATTTCGCGGGATTGCGGTGGGCAATGATAGCACTCGGCGCACCGAGCCGCGCTACGCTTGCTAGCTGGTAGCCACGACGAGCGTTCTTCTCGTCGTGGGCGTTTTAGAAGGATTTCGGCCTTGCAGGACATTCGATCTCAACGAACCCACGGCAAATCGTAAAACGGATTTGCCGTGGCTACCACTCGCTTGTGCGATGTGGCCTTTAATAGCGTCCTAAAGCTCCTGCCTCAGATCGGCATGGCGTGCGCTGAGTACCAAGACCGCGTCTTGACCGGCCTCAATTGCAAGCGCGTCCAGGTTGATGAGTGCTGGTCGTTCTGCTACGCGAAAGAGAAGAACGTCCCCTGCGAAAAGAAGGGTCAATTCGGATTCGGAGATATTTGGACTTGGGTTGCGATTGATGCGGATACAAAGCTTGTGCCTTCTTCTATGGTGGGCAACCGTGACGCGAAGTCGGCCACGATGTTCATTGATGATCTCGCTAGTCGTCTTTCTAGCCGTATTCAATTAACCTCTGATGGCCTCAAGGTTTACGTGAACGCGGTAGAAGGGGCATTCGGAGCAGACATCGACTATGCCCAGCTTGTGAAGCACTACGAATCCACGCAAGAAGAAACCCGCTATTCCCCGGCGAAGTGTATAGGCTGCGAGCGAGTGCGGGTCATGGGTGGACCCGATCCCCGCTACATCAGCACGTCTTATGTCGAGCGCCAAAACCTAAGCTTACGAATGGGTATCCGTCGCTTCACGCGGCTCACAAATGCCTTCTCAAAGAAGGTCGATAATCACGCCTATATGCTGGCCCTGTATTACATGCATTACAACTTCGCCAAGATTCACGGTGCACTCAGGGTTACACCAGCGATGGAAGCTGGCGTTAGCGATCATGTTTGGAGTATCGAAGAAATCGCGGCGCTCTTGCCAGAGCCAACTTTTGGCCCGCGTGGTCCGTACAAGAAAAAAAGTTAAAGAGGTGAAATTATGACGCCCGACTTACAAGTTATGCTTGAACGGCTGGAGAAATTGGAGAGGCAGAACCGCAGATTAAAATACGGTGGACTAGCAATCCTTATAGCTTTCGGCGCATTAGCGATAATCGGGCAAATGGCATATACGAGGCGCGTGATTCGGGCAAAGGAATTTCAACTCGTAGATTCGCACGGTAAGGTGATGGGCAGAATGCGTGTCGATGGAAACGACCCTCAATTGGAACTCTTCAATCAGCATGGGGTCTCGGCAGTGGCGTTGTACGCATACGACAAGGGAAATACGGGACAACTACTGCTATCCTCCGTTGACTCTGGAGAAACCTCGAAGACCTCTGCCGATTCGATTGTGATGACCAGGCCAGACGGAAAGGTCCTTTGGCGCGCCCCCTTGACTAGCGCCAGTTATTTTTCAAAATGAGTTAGTACCGAACCAGGAGGGCAATAGGCGAGCGCGCGAGTTCCGCGGCAAATTTGCTTGCGGGCGGGACGCAATGCGGACAATTAGGCATCTTCGCGAGAGGTTTTGCCTACCCGTGGGCAGCGCAGATAATACCTCTATTGACAAGCTCGCGGGCACGGTGTAGCGTAAGTCCTGGGGCCGAACCGGGCTCGGCTTGAGGCGCGTCCCTTCCATTGATTACCCAAGAATCGCGCCGCGCGGATGCCTCCGAACGACGAAAACGCTATGTTCATGCAAATAATTCCAGCCTGCG
>PMYF01000100.1:0-398 GCA_003171295.1 Acidobacteriota bacterium
TTGAGCGGCGTGCGCAACTCATGGCTCATGCTGGAAAGAAAATCGGATTTGGCGAGGTTGGCCTTTTCGGCCAGGACTTTGGCGCTTTCAAGCTCCACGTTCTTTTCCTGCAGGGCCCTGTCGAGCAACGCCCGCTCGGCTTCCACCTTCATGCGCGCGGTGTTGTCGGTGCCAATGAGCAGATAGCCGATGATTGCCTCCTGGGCGTCGCGCAGGGCGGTGACCGAAACGACCGCCGGGAAACGGCTTCCGTCTTTGCGGATGTAGGTAAGTGCGTAAATGTCCTCAATCCCACGCGAGGCCTTGAAGACCAGGGCCTCGAAACCCGGCGTTATGGGCGTGTCCAGCTCCCGGCTCAAGGCACCGGCCCGCGCTATTACCTCCTGGGGATCGGAAAT
>PMYF01000100.1:422-3629 GCA_003171295.1 Acidobacteriota bacterium
TCGGTGGCGATGCTCGAGAAATTTGCGCTGTTGAAAATTGCTTTCTGCAGAGCTCCCGCTTTCAGCAGCGCCTCCTCGGCCTGCTTGCGGGCGCTGATATCGCGGAGGATACCGGTAAAGTAGCGCTGGCCTCCGAGCCACATTTCGCTGACCGCTATCTCAAGCGGGAACCTGCTGCCATCTTTTCGCCTGCCGGTAACCTCGCGTCCAGCGCCTATTGCGCGCGCCTCGTCGCTCGCGCTGTAGTACTCAAGGGAGCCGCCCTTCTGATCCTGGTCAAGCTCGGGAATGAGCCGGCTGAAGTTCTGCCCCCCAAGCTCTGCCGCCGCATAGCCGAACATATGCTCCGCCGCCGGGTTTACCGATTCGATGGTGCCGCCGCTGGCACGGAGGGTAATGATGCCATCCACCACGGTATTGAGGATCGTCTGGACAAGGGCGGCACTGTCGCGCATGGCCTGCTGCGCGGCGTATTCCGCGGAGACATTGCGGAACACAAGCACGGCCCCGACGACCTGGCCACCACTGGCATGGATCGGGGCGCAGCTGTCCGCGATATCGCACTCGCTGCCGTCGCGCGCGACCAGGACAGTGTGGTTGGCCAGTCCCTGTACCGTACCGTGTGCCAGCGTTTCCAATACCGGGATGGTGGAAGGCAGGCGGCTTTCCTTGTTGATGATGTTGAAGACCTCGGATACCGGCCTGCCGAGGGCTTCGGCGAGCGTCCAGCCGGTGAGTTTTTCGGCGACGGGATTAAGACGCGTTACCCGCGCTTCGGCATCGGTGGCGATTACGGCATCGCCTATGGAGTTGAGCGTTACCGCAAGCTTTTCCTCGCTTTCGCGCAAGGTGAAGTTTGTCTTCTGCAATAGATTGTTTTGCGACGTCTGGATATCGAGCAGATGCTGCCTTTCCAGCGTTGCGGTGTTCTTGGGGCTGAGCCGCACCCGCCTGAAAACCGAGGAAACAAACAACAGGGCAGACAAGATGACAAAAAGGCTGGCGAAAATGAGGATGGCAAGCAAAGAGCGGATGCTCACCTGGAACTCTGCTGCGCTCAAGAATGCTGCCGTCGCCCCGAAAGCGACCAACAGGATCGCTGCGGCAAGCAGGATGGTGGTCTTGTTGGACATGAAAATGAGCTTGCCTATCGCGCTGTGGTCGACGCCCATCTTGCTGTCAGAATCCAGATTTTTATGCGACATTGCTGACCTCAATTGACCCTGAAGCAGACAAATTGGTTACCAATGCATTCAGGTCCAGGTGAATTTGGAACCATAACTTTACAATCTACCCAATAACAAGCTTCCCGTATGCGCGCTACCCCACATATGGCGACAATTCAATTCACATGTCAGCACTTGGAGAAACCCCACGGCAGCAGTCTTGCCACTCGGCTGATCAACCAGGGAACTGATCGCCAACATGTTTTCAGGAAAGAGTTCCGCTCTTTCCTTGTTCAAGCGGTAGTCAGTCATTCTCGCCCCACATGTGGCGATGCGTCTGTTCCACTCTGCAGCAAGCACATCCTCATACCTATTTCGCATTTCTCGCTCGGCTTGTACGATGTGTGGCATTTCGTGGGAGGCGCGCCGAAAGACGTTCAGGCCGTGTGGGCTCACTACGCCATCGGGGTTACTGTCGACGAGGATACAGGAGCCGTGGCGCCGCCCACTGGGGCGATGAAGGACATGCCGGTCCCGTCCGAGGGTCTTTCGAAAGCGGACCTCGACCTGGCACAGCATGTCGGCGATCAGTTTGGCGGCGGTTATAATGTCGGTCACTCCGCCCCGTTCTGGATCGTCGACAAGAAAGGCATGACCCAGCTCGGCATGGACTCGGACGCCAGCGCCGCAGACATCGTTACCAATGTCCGCGCGCTGTTAGGCAGCTGAAAAGGGCACAATATAGATAATCCTCTTCAAGCTGTTTACATTCTCATGTAATGGATCCCCGCTGCATCAGCGAGTTTTTTTGCCATGGCTTCGAAACCCGTAGATACAATCAGATCGACTCCCGCCGGGCCATGATGTCAGTGGCCCCAGCGGCCATTGCGAAAGCGGCGGTCCAGCTTGTCGTGGCAACAACGCGGAAGTGCTTCTGGTGGGCGGACGCGGTTACTGCAGCGAGAACCAAGACGCTCACGAGCACCAGCTTCTTTGGAATGTGCATATTCGACTCCTTTCCGAGGTGTAAGGAGTTCGTCTCCGTGCGTGCCCGTCGTGGGCCTATTTCAGGTTGTTGAAATCTACTCTTCGGAGTCAACAGAAACCGCGCTTCGGTGCGGGGTCGCTATGGCCGACTTCATGTCGACCACGTTTCAAGATTATGCTCAGCAGGTTCGACAGCCATGCGAGCGACGTGGTCCTGAAGTTCGGCGATAGCATCCGAAATGAGATCGCTGACATCTTTCTGCGCCATACCGACGATTGTGACGTGGGGCTGGTTTAGCGGGAGAAGAAGCATTCTTGCCGCGGGCGGCCAACACTGCTTCCGCAATCATGGGCGTGATTTCCCCCATCATCGCGTTGGGCAACACAATTCCGATTGGCCCGACTATGAAGTCCACCTCCCCGACAGAAACGCGGATCGCATTCTCTCGAAGCTCCACGATGTGCGCCCGCATCAACCATTCTCTGCGTGGCCACCGCGTTTGTTCCCAAAGCGATCACGTGAGTTTCAGGCATGCCTTCCTTTCGCGGCCGCTGGACGATCTGCGCGCCGATCCCTCCACCTCCCCCGTCTATCACCGCGATTGTCATGCAGAATGCGCCTCCAAGGGAAGTGTGAACGGCCTTTGCAGCTTCCGCAAGTCCTCGGGCCGACGGATCGAATACATTGAACGCCTTTGCAAAATTTGGCGCGTTTCAATTGTCTTGCAAAAGCTTTGCAGGTATCCCAAAAGAGCGGTCGTGCCCCAACCCCTGACCGCAGCCCTTCTGGTGCTGGAATGACGAAATCCTGTTATAGTCGACTTCCAGATGCTGCACACGCTGCTCGGCGGAGGAATCTTCGTCGCCACTCTCGTCGCAATCATGATCAGGCCCTTTAAAATGAATGAGGCCATTGCAGCAGCCGCAGGTGCCGCCCTGATGCTTCTCGGAGGGTTCATCCGTCTTGACGAGGCGCTGAACGTTCTTACGCACGAATGGAATACCTTCGGATTCTTTCTCGGCCTTATGCTCGTATCCGCCCTCGCGGAAGAGG
>PMYF01000030.1:0-1774 GCA_003171295.1 Acidobacteriota bacterium
GCACTGACGAGTGACACACTCGGCTTAACCGCCACCCTTGATCTTGCAGAAATTAACGGCACGGTTGCCATTCCCGTTGAATACCGCAAAGGGCGCCCGAAGCGTCAGGTCATGGCACCTCCGCCCGATGATCCTGGAGAAGCAGATCAGCCGCCACTGTCGCATCCCGAGCCGTGGCCGACGGACCGTGTTCAAGTTGGCCTCCAGACGATCCTCTTGGAGGAAGCGCATTACACTGTTCCCAACGCAATCCTCTACTACGCTTCGGAAAAGTTGCGGCTTACAGTCCCTGTTAACGATGCGTTGCGCTCAGAGGCACTGGCAACCTTGGAAGCAGCGAAGCAATGCGCGGCGGGAACCCGCCCGATGCCGTTGATTAACGATTCTAGGTGCGTACGCTGCTCACTTCAGCCAATCTGCTTGCCCGATGAAGTTAATCAGCAGCGACTCGAAGAAATTAAGCCCCGGCAAATTTGGCCGCCTCGTGACGAGGGCATCCATCTCGTTACGCAGAAGGAGGGCGTGAAGATCGGCGTACGGGGAGCCTCGATCCGTGTGACCGACAAGGATGGGATACTCGTTAAGGACGTGCCGCTTGCTAACGTGGAGACCCTCGCATTGCTTGGCTCCGTCCAGATTTCCACTCAGGCAGTGCAAGTTTTAGCGGACAAGTCGATCCCTGTCGCATTTCTTTCTGCGGCGGGCAGACTAATCGCGATAATTGATCCTCTCGATTCCGTGAGTGCAGACGTGCGCCGCGCGCAGGTGCGTAGATTCGATGATCCGCAGGCTGCTCTTGCTTTGGCGCGGGCGGTGATTGCGGCCAAGATCGTTAATCAACGGACTCTGCTGCAAAGAAATCACACAAGCCTGCCGGAAACTGTTCCAGCGGCCTTGGCGGCAGAAGCCGACAAGGCGTCGCAAGCCGAATCACTCGACGTGGTGCGCGGACATGAAGGGCAAGCCGCCGCGATCTATTTTGAACATTTTGCAGGAATGTTTAAGGGGCATGAGGGGCTAGAATTTGATAAGAATGGACGGCAACGCAGGCCACCTCCTGACCCGATCAACTCCTGCATATCGATGGCTTACACAATGCTGACGCACGAATGCGTTGCGGCCCTTCGGCAAGCTCGACTGGAGCCATCCATCGGCGCATTCCATGTTTCTCGGCCAGGACGCCCCGCACTTGCACTCGATCTGATGGAACCATTCCGTCCACTAATCGGCGATTCCGTCGCGGTTGCTGCATTCAATCGCGGCGAACTAACCGAAGGTCATTTTCTACGCACGGCTTCTGGGTGTATGTTTACGGATGCAGGGCGACGAGCGTTCTTCAGCGCGTGGGGCCGCCGCATGGAGACGGAAATTACACAACCCATTTTCAAGTACCGGCTCAGTTATCGGCGTATGTTGGTTTTACACGCGCGCATGATAGCCGCGGGGTTGCTCGGCGAAGTTCCATCACTGGCATTTCTTACTACCCGTTAGGCGGACCCACAAATGCGGCGCTGTTACCTAGTTTGTTATGACATCCGAGATTCAAAGCGCCTTCGGCGAGTGCATAAGCTCATGAAGGGATACGGTGAACCTTGGCAATATTCGGTCTTCTTTTGCGTATTACGGGACATCGACCGAGTGCGTATGCAATCCGATCTTGAGACAGCAATGCACCTCAAAGAAGATCAGGCTCTTATTATTGAGCTTGGCGGCGATGAAGGTAAGTCGAGAGAAGCTACGACAATAATTGGTCAATCGCTGCCAGAGCAGGAAC
>PMYF01000030.1:1800-3257 GCA_003171295.1 Acidobacteriota bacterium
TGGCGACCGAGAATGGTAAAGAACAACCAAACGTGACGACCCAGCGAGCCTACACGCTTCGACTTAGCGGTTTGGATAAACACGACAACACATGGCGAGACCGGCTTTGGAATACCCACGAAGCCGTGAACAAAGGGGCCAAAGCCTTCGGCGATTGGCTTCTGACGATGCGCGGAGGACTTTGTCACACGCTCGCTGAAGTCGATGTTCCGGGAATAGGAAAGAAGCCAGTCTGCCTTCCAACGCGGCAGGAGATTAAGAACCGACGTATCGTGCTTGCGCTGTCCTGGCTCTCTGTCGAATCCTTTCATGGCGCGCCGGAGAGTCTTCTCGTTTCTCATGATTTGGATATGGCAGCCGGAGAACGCAAGAACTGGAAGACAATAGACGCGCTGCATGAAATATTGCGGAGACGTGGCTTATGCGAAGAACAAATAGATCAGTGGGCCATTGACTGCCGGGACTCCCTCAGTGCGAAGATTCGAGAAGATGCTGTTTGGGTAAATCGCAGCAAGTCATTCGATCTTGCCAAAGCAAAGATTAGGGAGTCTCTTTCCCGCGAGGACATATGGGATTTTCTTCAGCCCTTCTTTGGCAACAAGTATAGCTATCTCAAAATGAAAACTGCTGTGACTACCACAAGCGAAGATTTTGAAGCTGATGCAGAAGAGTCGAAGGATGAGTCGTCAGAGGAAAAGGCCAAAGACCTGTCGCAGAAAGCTGGCCAATGGCTCAGTAGCCGATTCGGAACTGGCACTGGTGCCGACTTTTCCAGGTTTTGTGAAGTCTATGACGCAATAGCAAACTATTGCCACAACATTCAAGCGGGTGTGTCGGGGACAGAAGTGTGCGGAAGCCTCGCAGATGCACTGCACGAGTTCTCACCGCGCAGCATGAACATCAATGGAATACTAGAACTTATCAGCGGCCCCGGTTACAAAAGCGCGACGCGCAATGTTCTTCAGAAGATCAACAACCTGCAAAGTGTTTCGCAACTAGACCTTGATCGGGTTCACGATGCTAGCGTGAAGGACGCTCAACAATCGAGAGAAAAAGTCGGGGGCAAAGGGAGTCGTCCCTATGCGAACGCAGTACTTCAAGATGTTGAGGCTGCTTGCGGTATCACTTATCACAATACTGACAATGGCCCGTCGCATCACTGGCAGTATGCTGTAATCCTCGATCATGCGGCCCGGCGCGTTTCCATGGCTCACTCGTGGATCAAGCGCGCGGAAGAAGAACGCGGTAAATTTGAAATCGAAAAAGATAAACTGCTGCGTGTGCCAGCTGATGCTCGTGTATGGCTTGATGCTTTTTGCACTCGACGCAGTTCTGAGAGCGGCGCCATCGACAGTTACCGGATTCGCAGAAGCGCCATAGACGGCTGGAAACAAGTGGTTGCGGCGTGGGCCGCCCTGCCTACTGAAGCAGAGGACAAGGACAGTGTACTGCCTTCG
>PMYF01000057.1 GCA_003171295.1 Acidobacteriota bacterium
TCCGAAGATAAGAAATTCAAAGGCGCCATTTCCTGATGAAACGCCTTCAGGAAACACGAGCGCGGGCGATATAGGTACTGCGCCGCCCAAGCTATCCAAGCCGTCTGTGATTCTAGATCTGGAATTGCTGTAATTGACGCGCAATTCGTTGCTAGTGTGCGGCGTCAAACTGGCAGTAAGACCAAGCGTTATCGTCGGGATGGAAAACTGTGTTGCCGACGTAGCGCTAAGCGCCCCGGTAGCTCCGCGCTGCAATGTCTCGGACGGTGCATAGCTGTACCGACCGAAGATCGCGAGCTTCGAATTCACCACCCGGTCCAACCTGATGCTGTACGTATCCAACGAAGAGGGATTGGAATAGCTCGCGTTGAATTGCGCCATACCGCTCCCCAAGTCCAGCCCATTTGGAATTGGAAAGGCGTTCAAGAACGGTTGTATAGGCGCAATAGCATTCAGCCGGGATGGACCGTCAGGAACTACAGTCTCGCTTGCCTGCGGCTGGCGTAGGCGAAGTCCCTCGTAGGAGAAGAAAAAAAACGCCTTGCTTTTAGCGATAGGTCCCCCGAAAACACCACCGAAGTCATTTTGACGATCCTCTGCTTTTGGCTGACCATCATTGTCGTTGAACCAGTTATTCGCATCCAGCACGTCGTTTCTGAAATAGTCGAATAGCGTCCCATGAAATTGGTCCGTGCCCGAGCGCGTTAAAATGGCTACTTGTCCGCCAGGGGCGCTTCCAAATTCAGGAGCGAATGTAGAAGTCTGTATGCGAAATTCCTGCATCGCGTCCACCGAGACTAGGCTGTTCGTTCCACCTAGAGCATTGAAAGCTGGAACAGCTCCACCTGCAGCCTGATACAATGACGTTGATCCTATGGCAATACTGGTTCCAAAGTTGGCACTTACTCCGTCTACGGTGAAATAGTTGGCGTCGGTGCGCTGCCCGTTGACACTAAATTGGCCTGGAGCATTATTGCTAGCAGGAACCAGCACAACACCTGGTATGAGAGTGATCAGCGTTTGAAAGCTTCTGCCATTTAAGGGCATATTTTCGGCGAATTGCCGATCCACTACTGTGCTTACCGATGCGTCGGTCGTATTCACATTGAGCGTATCGCTTGTAACCGTGATCGATTCACTTGTTGGCCCGACCTCAAGTGCAAAATTCTGTTCCAGAATATCCTGGACGTGGAGCACAAGGTCTGTTTTGTTGATTACCTTGAACCCGTCTTTTCGCACGACGAGCCTGTATCTTCCCGGAGGAACACTGGGAATAACGTATATCCCGCTGCCATTGGCTTTCGTCGGATAGACAACATTCGTGTCAATGTTCACGGCCTGGACATCCGTGCCGGGCACGACTCTGCCTTGAGAGTCCGTGATCTGACCATTGATCGTTGCGCTTGCCGTCTGCCCACGAAGGTTGGGAGGGCTGATCGAAATCAGCAACGCAAAGCACAACAGGGCCCATGAACGGTTCATCATGCGGAGACACTTGGATACTGCCGGGCAGATGCGGCGCTGGCTCATTGGGTGACACTCCTTCGTGGGATTTTCCTGGTACTAAAGTTGTATGCCTCGCCAACGTGCCAACTGTCCCAAGAGGAAATGCCAAAATTTGATGGATGAACGGCGTGCGCCTTGAACTGGTGTGGTGAGTGGCGCCGTAGGCTCTGGGCGCTGTGGCGCAAGTCATACAAACCAATGGAGGAGCCCCCTGCCTGTCGGGTTAGCCATCTCCGAAAGCACGATTTGTCTGGGCTTGTATGAGCCGTTCTACGGGTGATTGGCCTCGCCACCGAGAAAGGCGTACAAAATCCTTTTGCCTTGGGGCTTGCCGCCGTCGCCGTTGTGCGGCTCCAGGGTGACAAAGACAGAGTTGATCTCCGCAATCTGCCGCGGGTCGTCCACCTTCAGCAGCCACCTTCTCTGGGCCTTATCATCCACATAGAACACGCCAAGGCTCTTCACGCTGGCTGGCTGGCCCAGGCGTTCTCCCCAAGCCTCGTAGGTATAGTTCGCATTCAGGACCTTCTTGTCATCCAGATCGAAGGCATAGAAGATCAGTGACTTCCCCTCGGTGTAGAAAACGCGGCCGAACGACTTCCGGTCATTTCCAGCTCCATTCGAGTCATGCACATCGATGATGTCGAGGTTGCGCGCGCCCATCAGGTCCCGCACATCCCGTCCGACCGCCAGCATTTGCCGTTCCCGATCAAGGGACGCCGTCTGCGTGGCAAGTTGATCGTTGAGATCGCGGATTCGCAACTGATTGGCTGCCAAAGCTGCCTGGCCGTCGGCAATGCGCTCCTGCAGTTGTGCAACTTGTGTGCGCAACCCGGCCGCGCTCTGCTCGTTGCCTTGAACTTGCGACTGAAACGAAGCGATTTGGCCGTTCTTCTCGCTCACCTTTTCCAGAAGAGCGGACTGCCCTGCCTCGTAGACTCTCAGAGAGTCCTTAGCTTTCTGCAATTCCGCAATGGTTTCCGATAGTTTCTCTTCCAATGCCTCAATGGTCTTTGCATCCGCTTCGTCCGTCGCCCGGAGTTGAGCAACGGAGTCATCAGCAGTGTTGGAATCATGGCCGGCCTGGCCGGGCTGCGGCGCTGCCGTTGTACGCACGGCTCCGTGCATGGATGCCAACTCTCGTTGGACAAGCGCAAGAT
>PMYF01000551.1:0-146 GCA_003171295.1 Acidobacteriota bacterium
CAGGCCGAGAACGACAAAGCGACTCTGCGTGCCAAGTTGTCGCAGCAATTGAACTCGGTTCTTCAAACGCGGGATAGCGCCCGCGGGCTTATCGTAAACATGTCCGATGTGCTGTTCGACACCGGCAAATACACGTTGAAGCCGGG
>PMYF01000551.1:207-10955 GCA_003171295.1 Acidobacteriota bacterium
GACAAATTCGATCACCGCCAAGGGCTTCGGTAAGACCCAACCGGTGGGCACCAACGACACGGCTGCCGGCCGGCAGATCAACCGCCGGGTTGAACTCGTGGTATCGGGTGAGGCGATCGGCGCCCAGGTCGGCGGCCCGGGAGGAGGCTCACGGTAGGAGAAACAACGCGAGGGAACTGCCCGATGCGTATGGAGCTTTGCCGCCCTACTGTCCTGCCGTTAAGAAAGCTACAACGGAGAGGACACCTGGGCAACGAGCGCAAACATCACACCGCTGTCGATAGGGCCGCGGCGGTTCCCGAGAGGTGGATCGAGGAGTGGTACACAAAACGGGAGGCGGGTCATGAACATGCCAGTATTAAGTACAACAGAAATAACCTTAATCATTTCACTCGCCGTGATTGTGGTTGCAGGCATCGCCGGGTTGCTTGTTCTCCGAAAGCGCCGGACAGAAAGGTTGCGGACTCAGTTTGGTGGCGCTGAGTATGCCCGCGCCTTGGTGGAAGGCGGGAGCCGGCGGCATGCGGAAGCCAGGCTCGAAGGGCGCGCGGAACGTGTGGAGGCTCTCCACATCCGCCCGCTCGCCGCAGGCGACCGGGCGCGGTTCGCAGAGTCGTGGCGCAGGGTCGAGGGGCGGTTCGTNNNNTTTGAACAGCGGGCGGCAGATGTTTCGGTGGACCATCCTCTGGTAATCGAGAATTACCGTAGAGCCCACGAAATCGCGCTTCGCCAAACGCGGGGACAAGCCTCTACGGAGGACTTGCGCCAGGCAATGATTCATTACTGGACGCTCTTTGAGGATCTGTCCGGCGAGCCGGAGTTGGCGCATGCGAGGGCTGCGTCAGCATGAGACTCGGGTACAAACAGAAGCAATCCGAGCCTCGTGGATAAAGGGTCTCGAAGGTGTGGAGGCCGGCTCGTAGTCCCGCTGGTGAGGTCGAGGGCTGGCGCGGTTGTCTTGCGATTCCGTTTCCAGCCCCCGCCACCTCAAACCGAGCATGCAGATTTCCTGCACTCCGCTCCCCTGCCCGCTGGGCGACAAGGTTTATGCGACCTACCCAGTCGGGAAGGCTTTCGTCCTGGACTGTAGAGCCAAGACCTACGCCACATTCTCCAACTCCTTCAGCCTTTCCCTTGCCGTATATCCTCTGACCCAGGCCTTGCAGATTACCGGGCGTTTTTATCAATTCGCCGCTGCCTTCCCTTTCGTCAGAAGAGTTACGGTGCAGCAGGGTTCCTTCGCTCCGCGGGCGTTACCCCCATTTGTTCGCTACTCCGAACCCATGCGCCACCGTCTCGCCTTCAGCCGATTTTCCGGTGTTTCCGGTTATACGGCCTCCCTTGCTCCACCGATTTCTCGATGGGACCAGGACGGTTTCTCCTTGGCGTCGACCTCGCGCTTGTCCAGAAGGTTGGACGACTTGACCTAATTCCGACGCTGGATGAATCGATTAGCGCAGAGGAATGGCTGAACGGATCGTTAGTTATCGATTTTAAGGAATTCGGCAACGATACTGATACCCAGGCACTCGCGGTCGCGCTAATATTGAACTTCCGTTTCCGTCCGGTGAACCCATTCTTTCTGGTTAAGCGGTTACGGCCGATACTTTAACTCACCGTTTATCAGCCCGTGATGCGAATGGTGCAAGATCGGAAAAAGCCGCTATTCACGAAAACTCTGCATCCGGACTTATGCCGAAGAAGCGTTTTCCTGCGGAGGAGTCGGACATGCAAGACGCAGATCACTCCCAACTGCAAGCGCTCCTTCAGCACCTGAATCTTCTGCGGTCGGAGATGCTGGAACTGGAAGCTTCGGGCTTGGTCGGCTGTGCAGACGTGCGCCCGGAGCACGGGGCCAGCGCGAGGAATCTGATGCACTACCTGGCGCTGCGCCGACACGACATACGGCACTTGCAATCGCAACTCGCGGCGCTGGGCCTGTCCTCGCTGGGCCGCACGGAGCCGCACGTCATGAGCTCTTTAAACGCCGTCGTGAACCTGCTGAGGAGTCTTACGGGTTCCGAGGAAGCATGCGTGCAGCCGTTGAATGGCACTCCCGGGCTCGGAGAAGGTGCTCTGCTGTTGGAAAAACACACCAAAACCCTGCTCGGCGCGCCTCCCGCAGGGCGCAATGTTCGGATCATGGTGACCATGCCCCCGGAAGCCGCAACCGATTACGAGTTGGTTCGAGACCTTCTCTTGCCCGGAATGGACTGTATGCGGATCAATTGCGCTCATGATGGCCCGGAGGCGTGGTCCGCGATGATTGGGAACCTGCGCCAGGCCGAGAAAGAAACGAAGAGGCACTGTAAGGTTGTGATGGATCTGGCCGGACCGAAGCTGCGCACAGGACCGGTCCAGCCGGGACCTGCCGTGTTGAAATATCGCCCGAAGCGGGATGCGTTGGGACGTGTGGTTTCGCCAGCGCGGATTTGGCTGACGCCAAGTTCCGGTCCGGAGATCCCTCCCGAGCCAGCGGATGCCGTCATACCTGTGCCCAGGGCCTGGCTCCGGCGGCTGAAACGGAAAGATTGCATACGTTTCACCGACGCCCGCGGAGCATCTCGCGCCATGACGATTGCCGGAGTCGTGGGAGATAGCAGGTGGACGGTAGCGGTTCGAACGGCGTATATCGTTCCCGGTCTGGCTTTTGAGATTCGCAGACCTGCGCGAAACGGGACTGCCGCGCGCGTCTGGCGCACACAGGTCGGAGCCATTCCCCCCAAGGAGCAAACCCTTCGATTGAAACTCGGCGACACGCTCGTTCTGACCAGATCGTTGCAGCCGGGACGGCCCGCCGAGTACGACAACAAGGGAAAGCTCATCCATCCGGCGCAGATCGGGGTTTCCCTGCCGGAGTTCTTCGATTCCGTGCGGCCGGGTGAACCCATCTGGTTCGATGACGGCAAGATTGGAGGTGTAATCCGGAACGTTGCCCCGGAGACAGTCAGCGTTGAGATCACGCAGGCGCGACCCTCAGGTGAAAAGCTTGGGGCCGAAAAGGGGATTAACGTACCGGAGAGCGTTCTGCGCCTATCCTCTCTGACGAAGGAGGATCTGGAGACCCTCAAGTTTGTGGTCCAGAACGCCGATATCGTCGGCTACTCCTTCGTCCGGAGTGAAGCCGACGTGCTGGAATTGCAGTCCCGGCTGGCCAGCCTGGGAGCCGGTGAAAAGCTCGGAATCATTTTGAAAATCGAAACCCGCGAGGGCTTCGCTCAATTGCCGCGTCTGCTGCTCGCGGCGATGCGCAGCCGGGCGATCGGGGTAATGATTGCCCGTGGCGACTTGGCCGTGGAGTGCGGTTATCAAAGGCTGGCCGAGGTACAGGAAGAGATTCTGTGGATTTGCGAGGCAGCGCATATACCGGTAATCTGGGCGACACAGGTCCTCGAATCGCTTGCGAAGAATGGCATTCCCTCGCGTTCGGAAATAACCGATGCGGCTATGGGTGAGCGCGCCGAGTGCGTCATGCTCAACAAGGGGCCTTACATCGCGACCGCCGTGCGAATCCTCGACGACATCCTGCGACGTATGCAGGCCCATCACGAAAAGAAGTGCTCCATGTTGCGTGAGCTTCATCTGGCTAACGCCTTTCGAGGCAGCGCCTGACCGCGGGGTGCACTCCAGCGTGCGAATGCAGCGCCAATGAGAGCCCGCTAAGTCATTCAAGACATCCTCGCAGGGTGCTGAAAAACATGTAGCGGCGACCTTACGCCGCCACCACCGAATTGATTCTATTGCCGTTCTGGCGATATAAAATCGCCGCTACGCCGTCCGTCAAGGATTTTTCAGCAACCTGCCAGGGCAGCCTCAATAGGGGTTGGGCTGCGGTTAAGCCCATTCGCTGGGAAACGACGACCGGCGCCCGAACCTGAGGATGTTTCGTGGTTTCTAGCGGTTCCCCGATCAAGGAGGTCATAAGAATGCCCATACGCAACAAGGAACGACACCGCACAGGACGCATTGGCTGGCTACGCGCGGCGGTACTGGGCGCGAACGACGGCATCCTTTCAACATCGAGTCTGGTGCTCGGTGTCGCAGCTGCGCATGCGACTCACAGCAGCGTATTGATCACAGGGGTTGCCGGCCTGGTGGCTGGGGCTATGTCGATGGCTGCCGGAGAGTACGTGTCTGTCCACTCACAGGCAGACACCGAACAGGCCGAACTCAAGCTTGAGAGCGCGGAACTCAAAGCAGACGACAAGGGCGAGCACAAGGAACTGATGGCAATCTACGTCGCTCGCGGGGTCGATCCTTCGCTTGCGAAACAGGTCGCCGCGCAGTTGATGGTTCATGACGCGTTAGACGCGCATGCCCGCGACGAACTCGGCATCTCCGGGATTCTCCGTGCGCGTCCGATTCAGGCTGCGGTGGTATCGGCTGGCAGCTTCGCTGTTGGAGCAGCCCTGCCTCTCTTGGTCACTGCCATGGCCCCGGCGACGGGTTTGATCCCTCTTGTCTCTGGAACTTCACTTGTGTTCCTCGCGCTTCTAGGCTGGTTGGCTGCACGCGCGGGCGGCGCAGGAGTAATGATGAGCGCATTACGCGTCACGTTCTGGGGTGCGCTGGCCATGGCGCTGACCGCAGGCGTCGGGTCGCTGTTGGGAACAGTTGCATGAGCGGAGCCAAGCGGAGGCTGCCTCCTGAATGGTCCTCTGCCAGTAACATCTCTTTTCAGCATCGCCCTTCCCACTGCTCATCCCACACCTCCCCTTTTGACCCATGCCCACGCTCGCCAGGCACGTCGTCTTCATCTGTGGGGAAGTATTACTTGTGATTCTGAAGCGCGAAAGATGGGTTCACAGGACGGGAACGTTCAATCAAAGAAAATAAGTGGTAGGGCTAGAGGGATTCGAACCCCGGACGCACGGTTTAGGAAACCTAGAGACCTTGTTGAACGGTTTTGAAAACTTTCTACTCTACTATACTCGTCAATAAGTTACAAACTTGATGATTCTGGGACGTGTACTGGTTTTGACCCGATTTGAACGGATAACTACTACAGTTTTACTACACTCCGTGTGTAGGCAAGGTAGAGGAGGGACAGAGCACAAGACTAATGCGCAGTCTTTTCTTGCTGGAGTTCTTCTTGAACATAATTGAAGAACTTAGTAGCTACACCGTTCGTCCGACCTAAGTCGACTCCAGCGCACATTTCTATATGCAGAACACGCGTTGACTCGTCTGCACCTTCGGCTTCGACAAGACCAGTACAATCGAAGATCCCAGCAAATCCAGTTGCCTCAGTGTGAAAAGTGAACCGGCGCTCGTTCTGGTCCACAGAGTTAATTACGTGATGGGTTCGAGCGACTTTCACCACGGCCTTGAACAGCACATCAGAGGGGACCTTAACTGGAAATGGGGTCTTGATCCGGGGCAACAATGGCGGGGCGTACCTCTTCGAGGATTCAGATATATCATTACGGATTATGGTTAAGGAGTCGTGCCTTCGGGCAACAGCAAAAGAAGAAGCTTCAACGGCGTGCGATGTGGCGATATGCTTCGGCCGTCAGAACTGGTAGACCTCGAAGGCATCGTCGCCAGACGCAAGGAAGGGTTGTACACGCCACACGAGCCGACTTGGGTCAAAATCAAAGATCGCAACCACAGCCGAGGCGAAGGACACGGGGACTTGTTTCAGAGGCGGGTGGCGGCGGTGTGAACGTAAACACCGCCGCCACCGATTGGATTCACGAGCGTCATCCGACAGCAAAGGAATGCCCCACGCATTGCCTACTGTTTGTCGAATACAAACGTCGAAGTGAACTCTTTGCCTTCGCCATTCGTTCCTTTGGTGGTCGTGGTCATAGTCTTACCGCCGTTTGAGACCAGGATACGACTCGTAGCATGGTACGGCCCACCTGTCTTCTTGCGTGCGTCGGTCAGAGTGTTGGCGCTTACTTGTTTAATCGAGATGGTGTCATACGGTGCATTACCTGTGACCTGAACCTCCTTGCCATCATATTTCGCCGTGTAGCTGGCGTTGATAGATGTACCGTTAGCCTGTTCACCAGTGCTCGTCACCTTGATGCCGCCATCCGATGCTTCTCGTGTGACAACCAGGTTTTTGACCGGCATGGGTGCAGGGGTGTACGTCGATTTTTCGACGTTGAGCTTCCAAGTGCCGATTGAATTGTCAGCGCCGAGTGCGGCGATTGTGGTGATTGCGGTGATTGCGACAACCATAAGCCCCTTCGTCAGAATTGTGCGCATTTGCCAGCCTCCCTTGAAGTTTGTGGAAAGAGATAGCCTTTGTACCGTAAACCGCATGTCCGTGTCTGTTCACAATTGCTCATCGCCTTTCTCGAAACTGCTATGGCTCGTCACCGAGTAGCCTGTTGTGTGAAATAGCTGAACGAAACCTGTCACTAATTGATCGAAAGAAACTCTCGAACGTCTTTGCGCAACGGATCGACCCATCCAAAAGCAGACTCTCAGAAGTATTAGAGAAACACAGAGAATTGATCGCAGAATCGTACGGCGAATCAGCCATTCAGAATTTCCGAGAGGTCGATGATTTAGACGCTCCCTTTGTAGTGGAGAACTATGCGACGCAACAAATCTCTGATCTGAAAGCTAAATTGGAAACCGAGACAAAGGCCAGGATAGCTGCGCAAACGCAAAAAAGATTGACGGATGCAGACAGGACTGAGCTCACTATACTTCGGGCGAGAGATCAGCAACGGCGCGCAAAAGCACAAAAGAATAAACGTCGTGCTGCGCGCAAACCGAAGAAGAGAGGCAAGAAAAGAAAGCACTAAGTATGGGATGCTTTGAATTGACTGTTATTCTGCCGGGGCATCGTCACGGCGAGGGGTTCAACGGGGCGCGAGAGCCATATGATAAGGCAGTAAGCGAGTTCCTAGCCGGTCTCCCCTCTGAAGAGTAACTCGAGAGATTGGAGCATGACACCATCTGGCTCCGAGTCAGGCCTTCATAGCATCGCAATCGGCTGATTTTACACCCCCCCGTGTAATCCCTTCCTGAAAAATGACCACTCAAATCTTGCCCCTTGTTCCAAATGATTGAAATCTAAGCCAGTGGCGTGTTTGGAGACCGTATTGCCCAGACTAAGGGGGCGCTTCGCCTAGTCATCAGTTCAGAGCGAACTTAAGAAGTTGAAATAGGGTAACAAGAGTAGTCTTGGCAATTGCCTTGATTTAGCAATTCCAGCGCGTTTCTCAGGGCCAATGTCGTTTACTCGGAGTCGCTTTTGCTTAAGGTAAACGGTTGTTTCGCCGCAAGTTAATCGGCGCCGAGGGCGCTAGTCCCTGAATTCCGGTCGGTCGAGTATGGCGGGTCCGGTCACATGAAAACCGTGCATGGCTTCTCCCTTTTGGAAACTTCCGCCGCGGAACACAAACGGTGGAAGGTTTCCTTCGCGGCAGGCTGCCTAGTTGAGACTGTGGGTATCGGATTGGTCGTGTTGATGGGCGTTTGGATTCCGTTCCAGATGCCGCGCTACGATCACCGGTATGCCGTAATCGCCCTTGCTTCACATGCCGAGCTCCGGCCGATCCTGAAAGTCCCCTCACTGCCGAGGCTAGTGGCGCGGGTAATCAAGCTACCTAAGCCCCTAACGCCCAGCCTGTTACGCGTCACCTCACGGGACGTCCCCAAGGTTGAAGAACTGCCCAAGCAAGCCAAGAGTCCTCTCTCATCCGTAATGAAGCAGCCTCAGCCAATGGCGGCGGCCATGCCTCCTCCCGGCGGCAACCCGGCGCAGCCCAAGTCCGCGGTCCACACGGGCCTCCTTGCCCAGATGGTGGCAAACTCGGGAAACCAGAATTTACCTTTGAAGCAAGTGCAGACTGGTGGTTTCGGTGATCCTCAAGGCCTGGCAGGCGAGGCACAAGCCGGGAATCCAGGCAACGTGCCCAAGCTCGGAGCTTTTGATCTGCCCGCAGGTCCTGGCAGGGGAAACGGAACCGGTGGATTGAAGGGCAGACCGGGAATCGTTTCCAGCGCGGGATTCGGGGGAGGGGGGATGGGCACTGGATTGGGTCGGGAGCCCAGGGAGGGCCCTCCTGCCGGGGTGAAGACTGGCGCGTTCGGGGCTGTGGCGCAATCTGTCGAAGCCCCCGCAAAGCCGCTTGCCGCAACGCCCCCCCTGGAAATTCAGCCGGTGGAGATACTTTCCAAGCCCTTGCCGCAATACACCGAGGAGGCGCGGCAACTGCGCGTGCAAGGCGAGGTTGTGCTTTCGGTGGTCTTTCAGGCGGACGGCACCCTTCGAGTGATGGGCGTGGTGAAGTCACTTGGACATGGGTTGGACCAGATGGCGGAGCAAGCCGCGTCTCAGATCCGTTTCAAGCCTGCAGAGCAAGGGGGCCGGCCTACTGATTTTCCTGCCACCTTGCGTATCGAATTCCGGCTGGCCTAGGACTGTTCCTACCGCAGGAGGCTCTGTAGTCCCATGCTGGCAGCCGGATCGGAACTGGGGAAATATATGACGCTTGTCCGCATTGGATGCAAAGCCGCACTCCCGAAATTACTGTCGGCAATGGTTGCCCTTGGGGCTCTTTCCCACAGCGCCTATTGCCAATCCCGAGACTCGCGCGCAGGCCAGCCCCAGCTTCAATCCGCCGAGGTGAACGGGATTATCGCCCGCATCGTTGCTGGTGAGAAGCAATACACTGACAATCTAAAGAAATACTCTCCTCGGGTCGAGACCTATGTGCAGTTCGACCGCCCGGATTCCGAGTTGGGTGATACCCCCACGCACGACGCTTATTACCTGGGTCGTATGAATTTCAGGGCCGGGCCGGAAGAAGTATCCTTTATCTCGAAGCCCATGCTCGGCCGGATGCGCAGTGGCCTCGAGACCATCGCGACCCCTTTTCTTCCCCCGCGCCTTTTCCTGAACCGCTTTGCAACCTCCACGATGGTGGACGCGCATGACTTCGATCAGCGGCACTATGTGTTCGATCCTGTTGGGTGGGAGTACCTGGGCGATGTGCGCTGCCTCGCCATCGATGTCCATCCCCAGCAAGACGAAGTGGTGGGAGCATTCGAAGGCCGCATTTGGGTGGAGGACCGCAACTATGCGATCGTTCGTCTGAACGGCATACGAGTGAACCCTACGCATTTCAGGTTCTATACCCATTTCGATTCCTGGCGCGAGAATCTGCGACAGGGAGAGTGGTTGCCCGTATACATTTACAGCGAGGAGTCGGATGTGAGCTCGAGGATTCGCTACAAGTCGAACACTCGCCTATGGGGCTACGATCTCACTGCCCCGCATCAGCGGGACGAGTGGACCAAGATCCTGGTGGACGCGTCGGCCCCTGTCCACGACAGCAGTGATACCAGTTCCGATCTGTCCCCTGTCGAAGGTAAGCGTCAACTGGAGATGGAGGCTGAGCACAATGTGCTGGAGCGCCTCGAAAAAGCTCGTTTGATTGCCCCCGCCGGCCCCGTTGACAAGGTCCTGGAGACGGTGCTGAACAACCTGGTGGTGACCAACCACCTGGATAACTTACCACCGCTTCATTGCCGTGTAGAGTTGATGTCTCCCTTGGAGTCCTTTCCCCTCCGCTACACCATTGTGCTTAGCCGCGGTCTCCTCGACGTCTTGCCCGACGAGCCGACCCTCGCCGCGGTGTTGGCGCATGAACTGGCCCACGTGGTGCTGGGCCATAAGGTTGATACCAAGTATGCTTTCAACGATCGCCTGCTTGTCCCCGATGAGCAAATCCTGGCCAACCTGGATCTGGCCCGCGACAGTCAGCAGGAGGCGGCGGCCGACACCAAAGCCATGGAGTATCTCCAGAATTCGCCCTATAAGGATAAGCTGGCAAATGCCGGTCTCTTCCTGCGAGCTGCGGCCGTGGCTGCGCCACACATGCCTTGCCTTTTTGGCCCGCACTTGGGCAACCGGCTGGTTTGGGGCCGCAGCGTGGTTCGCATGGCGGCCCTGCTGGGCGGTGCCCCTGAGCTCCAAGAAAAGAGAATTGACCAAATTGCAGCCCTGCCCCTCGGTGCGAGGGTTCAGGTCAGTGCTTGGGACGGGGGAATCACCCTCCCGAATCGGAAGGCTGTGGCTCTTGTCGACCCCAGCGAGAAGATGCCTTTCCGGGTCTCGCCTCTGTATCCCCACCTGACTCGTTACGGAGACCTGAACAACACCAAGGTGGCAGTTCGCTAATCCGAATAGTCTCGGGAAATCCCCTGATTCACATGTCCTGCCCCTATGTCATTGCACGGACCCGATACCTGACCGATCTGGAAACCTTGATCTCTCGAATCATCAACCCGCGTGGCGCGAAAGCGATTGGGCGACTGCGGTCCGCAAGGAATCGTGTCCCTTCGGCAAGGGTGCGTGACTTGAGCTGATGGAAGTTGCTAACGTCTGTCCATTGCCCCACGGGGCGAGGAGGACAGACGATGGCCAACGAGATTCCTGTTATTCCCCCAGACATGCGGAAGGTTTACCTGCGTCTCAAGCGGTGGCGGAGTTCGCACGCNNCGCCGCGTGCCGATTCCAGAGTCTCTGTGGACGGCGGCGGGAGAACTGGCCCGCGCGCATGGGATTAATCCCACCGCGAAAGCTCTGCACCTGGAGTATGGCAAGCTCAAGCAGCGGGCGGAAGTTGTGATGCCGGCAGTGAAGAGGCGCAAGGCGAAGGCCCTGGCAGAGGGCCCGCGCCGTGCACGGCGCACCGCACCGCCGAGCTTTGTGGAGCTGATGGCGCCGCGGTCGGGCAGTCTTCCTGGCGCCGTGGTGGAACTGGAAGGCCCGCGGG
>PMYF01000170.1 GCA_003171295.1 Acidobacteriota bacterium
AACCTCTGCGCCACCACAACATGGCTCGACGCCCGGGTTGCGGACATTCTGGTCAGCACAGATGATGCTCTATGGGCGGCCGGATGGGTGATGGTATGGTGGGTCTGGTTCCACTTACGTCGTCCCGCTTGGGGACCTAAAGCCATCGCGGTGCTGATGGTCTCCTTTGCGACGGCCGACGCTTTGAAGGTGGGACTGACCGACTATGGTTTAGTGCTGCCGCATGGGCGCAACTCTGCGCTTTTGGACGCGTTGGGTGCAACCAGCGTGGCGTTCCGGTTGGTTTTTGTGGTGGCGATCGCCCTGGTGGTGGCAATGGGCATTCGCAAGGAGGGCAAGGAGGGGTGGTTCGCACTTCCGGCTGTCGCGGCACTGGCAGTGGAGATGATTGGCGAAGCTTTCGGGGTGGACCTCGTGGGACGATTCCATGGCATCGACGTGCGGATTTGGGATCTGACGGACCCGTTCCTGGTTGCGGTGCTGGCATTTCTCATGTTGCGCCGGCTGCTGCATTCGCTCGAGCGGCAGCGCCGAATGACGCTGGACGTGAAGCAGGCGCAGGAGGTGCAGCAGATGATCCTGCCGGAATCGCTTGTGACGCTGGCGGGATTGATCGTGGAGAGCGAGTACCGGCCTGCGCGGGAAGTGGGCGGTGACTTCTTTCAGATCATCTCCAACAAATCCGACGGTAGCCTCCTCATTATTGCCGGAGATGTAACCGGCAAGGGCCTGAAGGCGGGGATGCTGGTGGCGCTGCTGGTGGGTGCCATCCGCAGTACTGCGGAGTTGAATTCCGAGCCAGAGTTTGTGTTGAGCGCGTTGAACCGGCGGCTGATAGGACGCGGGGATGCCCAGGCCACTTGCCTGGCGATGAGGATTGATGCGGATGGCAGCGCGATGCTGGCCAACGCCGGCCACCTGCCACCGTATCTGAACGGCGAGCCGGTAGCGATGGAAGGCGCATTGCCGCTGGGTATCACCGAGGGAGCTGAGTTCTCAGTGATGCATTTTCAACTGGAGAAGGGCGACAGGCTCATGCTGATGTCGGACGGCATAGCAGAAGCCACCGACGCTGAAGGTCATCTGTTCGGTTTCGAGCGGGTGAATGACTTGCTTCGAGCGGCCAAGTCTGCGAGCGAGATTGCCAGGGCGGCGCAAGCGTTTGGGCAGGAGGACGATATCAGCGTCATTTCCGTAACGCGCACCGCGGGGTTGGAGGCTGCTGCCGCGTGAGCAAATCGCTTGGCGCAGTCGCTCTGGCGGGTTGTGCCTGAATCACCGCCAAACCGGAAGTTACCTTTTCATCAACAGGCCCGCGCACCTTCGGCGTGGATGATCTTTTCGCTACCCTGAATCACCTGCTGGCCGCATTGCGATGCGTGACTAGCCAAATTCAACCCCCATCGGAAACGAGCGTCTCAACGCAAGTAACCGGACAATAAATGAGGTAAATACCCCATATTCTGAATGTTAACGGTTCTCTCGAGGATTACTCCTCAAAAGTCGGCTTGGCGGAAGCAATCTGCCCCGTGTCGGCCTAATCTGCCTTTAGATCTCACTTTTCTCAGGTAGACCAGCGAGCAGTCGAACTTTTGATCCATCCCTTTGGCTAACCCGGGGATAGACCGCTCGACGGTCTTTGACGGGAGCTTCGCTGAAAACTCCACCGCAGAGAATCATTATCACTCTAAACCTTTTGAATTCAATCGCTTGCAAAGCCTCTATCGAGAGTTCGAATTCTCCTCTCCCCGCCACGCAGTCTTAGTTGTTTATTTTGTTTAACTTGAATCGAGAATTACCCCGCATTTTCGGGTCATTACTGCGAGTTTCTTCCATCAGAGAATTTCTCCAGCTACCGCAATCCAGCCCCCGAATAGGCCTTTTCTCTGACCTGACTGTCGAAGGTCCGGTTTTTACAAGAGGTTCAAGTGAGGGTTCTTTGGCCGATGCTTCCGAATTGCCGGCGCCTGCCAGGGAAATCGAGATTTTGGCTCTGGTTCTCAACCAGTTGAACGGCCCCTTGACGAGTGATATGGAGATTTGGCGTCAACTGAAAATCCCACCTGGCGACATCGGCGTTTGAACTAAACCGCTGGCGCGGCGGACGCTTTGGTTGACGCCAGCCTTAAACTTCGAGCAGAGCCTACTCCACAGAAAGGCGCTCACATGGCAACGCGACCTTGCAATGCGGATATTCAATTTGGAGGAAGGCGGCGGCCCAAAGAGCCCAGAAAATTCGGTGTCCGGGCGCCACCAGTTGCAATTTTTGGGTTTTTCTGATGTGATCTAAAACACCGCTGCTAGGAAGCCATCGGCGGATGCTTACAATTGAAACTGGTGATCTTCGCACGATGAATTGGGGCAGAAAAGGCGCGTTGCTCATGCTGGCGGTGGTGGTCTTCTGGACCGCTGCGCCTGTCTGCGCCTGTCTGCTGACCTCGCAGCCGTCCGGCCATCATTCCTGCTGCCGCGGGATGGTGCGGAAATGCGGAATGCCTGGAATGAGCATGAATGGCTCGTGTTGCCGGGTCCAGCGGCAGAACACCGCCGTCACTCCGGTTCCTCCATATTCTCCTGAACATTCACAGAAACTGGCCTTTGTGCCGCATCAGGCCAGTCTGCAATTGTCCGCCGCTTCGGTTTCCGGTTTCCAGAACGCTCTGGAAGATCCGCCGCCAAAGTTTCCGCCGGGCTGTAGCTCCATACTCCGAATCTAAAACTCCTTCCTTCGCAGGTTGAACCTTGGCCTTCGTGTGTCTTGGCGCGCTCATACGCGTTGTAGGCGCACGACCAGGCTGTGACCCGAATTTCCATTGGAGGGAGTTATGAGAGTTCTTGTTGCCGCACTTTGCGTTCTGGTGGCCGCTGTGCCAGCTTGTATTTCCCGCGCGGAGACGCCGGAAAAGAGCGATGTCCTGGCGAACTTTGCCGCCTTGCTTGAGGAGCACCCGCAGCCGGAGGCATCCACCCCTGCGCTGACGCTAGACGACGTTGAACGGATCGCCCTTGCCGTGAATCCGGAGATCGAGGTCGCCGTCCGGCGAGTTGTTGTCGCCAAAGCGCACGTTCCCGCCGCTGGCGCGCTTGACGATCCTTCCGTGATGTATCGCGGCTGGGGAGTTCCGCTGCGACAACCGTGGGATTATAACGCCGTGCAGAATATGTTCAGCATCAGCCAAACGCTGCCTGGGCGGGGCAAACGAGCGCTGCGCACGAGCGTGGCGGAGTCTGGCGTGGATGTGGCGAAGGCTCAGCTTGAGGAGATCCGCCTGGAAGTTCGGGTGCGCGCTCACAAGGCCTTCGATGATCTGTTGCGCGCTGACGATGAATTGCGAATTCACGACCAGCACCTCGCCATCGCGCGCCAGGCCATCGAAGCGGCGCGCATCAAGTACGCGGTCGGGAAGGTATCGCAGCAGGATATATTGAAGGCGCAAGTGGCGCTCACGGCTCTGGCGGAGCACATGATTCGCTTCAATCACGACGCTGATCTCGCGCGCGCCCGCCTCAATACCCTGCTCGGACGGAACCCCACCGCGCCGCTTACCGTGCGTGGTGAATTTGCCGCGTTTACCGCGCTGCCCTCCGCGCAACAACTCGCGGAAATCGCGCTTCAATCCCGTCCCGATCTGATCGCCGCCAGCCAGGCCGCGCTGCAAAGCCACAAAGAGCAGGCGCTGGCTAAAAAAGCATTTCTCCCCGACTTCACAGTATCGGCAGGTTATATGCTGATGCCGCCCGGCACGCCGAGGCGCAACGACTACATGGTGGAAGGCTCGATGAATCTTCCGTGGCTCAATCACCGCAAGCACGATGCAGAGATTGCGGAGGCTACGGCGCAAGCC
>PMYF01000879.1 GCA_003171295.1 Acidobacteriota bacterium
ACCTTCCATTACAACCTTGGCTACCAGACGTTCACGGAAAATGTGAGTTTGGATAATGTAAATTCGCCGGAGCTGAGCATCAATCCCGTCACCAGTTCGACGAAGGATCCGCTCACCAACCTTTCCCAGTCGGAATACCGGCGGCTCACGACTCCCATCAGCGAGTTCTCCTTCACCGGGAAGCCGCTGGCCAAGCTTGAATGGCGGGGCGGTTACATCTACTACCGTTACCAGGGGCCCGCCACTTTCGACCAGTCCTACAACGGCATTGCCCCCAACAGCTCCGGCGCCCTCGCGCCCTACACGGTCACCCAGACGGCCCGGGATATGGTAAGTGAGCCGGACAACATTCTGTTTCAGACCCTCACCTACAAGCCCAAAGACTGGTGGGAGATCATTGTGGACTATCGATACTCCCGCTTTAGCACGAATAGTGTCGGAAATTTCGGAAGCGGGTTGAGCATTGTCGACAACCCAGCGTTCTCCGCGCCGACCACCAGCACGACGTCTTCCTCCGGACAGGACTCCTTCGTCTGGCGGGATAGCCTGAGTGACTTTGATTTCAGCATGCTCTTTACGCCCATCCCATCTCTTACGCTGCGTCCGGGGGTTCGGCTGCTCAAGGCGGATGTGGAGGCCCTCGAGGACGGAGTGGCGGATCCCGCCGTAACCCTGCGAACCAAAACCGCCTGGCCGGAACTCAGCTTCGGTTATCAACCCTCGAAGATGTTCAGCGTCCGGGGGGACGTCCATGCCTTCGACAGCGGCTCGTCCTATACGGCAATCACTCCGCACACCCGGGTGGCCGGGCACCTGATCTTTCGCTTCCAGCCATGCAAGAAGGTAACGCTGCAAGATGATCTGAATTTCACCAACGACAAGCTGATCGATGCCAGTTTCCAAAGCAAGGTCCACTCCAACACGGTGACTCTGTCTTATGCCCTCAATGACCGGTTTTCGATTTTTGGGGCGTACACCTATGACAGCATTTTTGCCGCGGGGACCATCGTGTATGCCCGCGGCACGCCGCCGCTCAACGATTTTCTGCGAGATCAGGAAGTGGACCGTGTGATGCAGGCGGGCGTGGAAGCCAAACCCAGCAAGTATTTTGGCATACAGCTTACCGGTAACTTTGATCGTTCCACCGGCTTCGGGCAGATCAGCGGGGAGCCGCCCGCTTACGGGCCCCTCACCTGGCCGCTCGTCACGGGGACGGTTTATGTCAATTTTCCCAAGGCAGGACGCTTGTCCGTGGATCTGCAGCGCACTTACTATATCGAGCAGATCATCACGGCCAACAACTTCCAGGCGAATTTACTAACCATCCGCTGGACGCGTGACTTTTAGGCGGCAGTCCCTTGCCAAGGGGCGCAAGACCCCTTGACTCCCACTCGCCATCTCCCGTTCGAGCTTTATGCAAGTGTAGGGCGGACCTGATTCGCAGGTCCGCAATTCTTCCAAGGAATGGGTAGCGCGTTTGCGGAGGATAAGAGAACTGCTTGCAGCCCCTGGCGCCCCACCTGGCGATCATCCGCCGCCAGGACACGAAGCGTTTTCACGAAACGACCTCGGATTCGGGATCAGCACCCGGGCGGTCGCGCCCGGCGCCCACCCGAACCAGATCAATCAGAGCTTTGCGGGCTCTCGCCGGAGGCGCTTACGTTCCATATGTAAAGGAAGCTGGCGTCACTGGCCGTCGCAACCATCCGCCCAGCTTTGCGAGTTGCACGATTCAGGGCTGAGCGTACATTTTCTTTGCTTTCCGCTAAATCCGCCAGGGGGATTTTGATGGCAGAACCGTCCTGCAGCTTATCGAGATCCTTGAGGATTATGGCAACTATCTGCTGGTGCTTTCCCTTTCGTCCTTGCGGGACGTTTGCTTGCGCCATCGTCTTGAAATGGGCTGGTGCTTTATCGGTCGAAGGACTCATAACTGCCTCTGCGACTCCAAAACGTTAAACAATCGTTACGCTATTCTATCTCAACGTGGCGACGGACTGCAAGTGAACAATCGAACCGCTAAAGTGTCGGACCAATGCCCCCGCTAGCCGCGCGGACCGCTAAATGGGGGGGAGGGCGTCGTTAATTCAGCGGATGCATCACCGTAAGGGGCAAGAAAAGATTTCAAAAAGATTTGACCCGTATCAATTATTGCTTGCTAGACTTCACACGAGAGGAATCATATATGGCCAAATCGAAAGAACCTAAAACACACTTCGAGCAGGTCCCGCTGGAGATAGTCAAACAAATTGCTGACGAAGAAATTTGGAGCCACGAAGTGAACGGAGCCGACGTGACCGTCGGACCTCCTGCAAAAAAATGAGCCGTATTTCTGGCTCTGGGGCAAGCCACGGTGAATGCCCGCTAACACCCATCTCACGGACGGCGTGAAGGGGGGACTGAAAGTGGACGAACTTCGAGAGAGATTGAGGGAACTTGGCAAGCAAGCCTCTAACCACCAGGCTCCTGAAGAGATCATGAAGCTCAATGCCGAGAAGTTGTTATGACGCAAGGAGAAAGGAGAGGTTGCCATGACGCAACAGAAGAGCCAGCCTAAGGTTATCAAGGCCGACGGCAAAGGCACGGCTGCACTTGCTATAGGAAACGAGAAGACTCAGCCCATCGATTGGGCAGCATTCCTCTCAGGAATCTCGCGCGGGAAAACCGTTCTAGAATACGGCGCGGACCGCACGATCTTCGTGCAGGGAGACCCTGCGGATTCCGTGTNNCCGTGTTCTATCTCCACCAAGGCAAGGTGAAAATCACGGTGACATCCCAACAAGGCAAGGAAGCGATCGTCACCGTTCTGGGGGACAACGAGTTCTTTGGTGAGGGATGCCTTGCCGGCCAGCCCATGCGCATCTCAACGGCCATCGCAGTGAGCGATTGCAGCCTATACAGGATCGAGAAGCCGCTGATGGTGCGTATGCTCCACGAGCAGCATGGAATCTCGGAACTGTTCGTCACGCACCTGCTTTCTCGCAACATTCGATTTGAAGAGGATCTGGTCGACCAGCTTTTCAACTCCAGCGAGAAGCGCCTGGCCCGGATTCTCCTATTGCTGACGCATTTTGGCAAGGAAAGCAGAACCGAAACTGTCCATCCCGGAATCAATCAGGAACACCTGGCCCAAATGGTCGGCACCACCCGGTCGCGGGTCAGTCATTTCATGAACAAGTTCCGGACGCTGGGCTTTATCGATTACGCGGGCAACGGCGCGTTGACGGTTAACAGTGGCCTCTTGAGCGTGGTCCTGAGCGATTAACGCCCAACGGCGCACCTTGGTTAATTCTCTCCAAAACCAATACTGCGCCCATCAATCTTTGTGTGCTGTTTTGAACAGAGCGGTGAGCGATATTGGACTTACACGCGCATTTGCCTTATGGTATAAAGGCTAGCTCTTCATCGTCAGCGGCAATCTGTGGTGCAGATGCAGGAGGGGAAGCAGTACGTTCGCAACAGAGCACGGCACATGACGTGCTGCAGAATTAGCTTCCAGCGCGTGAGATCGATATGTCGTTTTGTATGAGTTTGAGAAACATGGGAGGAATCATGAGAAAGCTCTTTATTTGTCTAGCCCTGGTTGCATTGTGTGTGGTCAGCGTTAAGGCCGACACCCTTCAAACTGCGGATAGTTTTGCGGTGCTGGCGGGTTCGACGGTAACAAATGCGGCCTACCCGACTCTCATCAACGGAAATGTGGGTGTCTCCCCAGGAAGCGCGGTTACTGGCTTTCCCCCCGGGATTGTGTTAGGTGGAACGATACTTACTGGCAGCAATGCAATCGTGGAGGGGGCTAAGATCGATCTCACGAATGCCTTCACGACGGAAGCAGGCCTGTCGAGCACTGGCGGAATTACGGGTGGTCTCCTGACTGGACTGACCCTCGGGCCGGGCGTCTATACTGTTCCCGCGGCGGTAAGTAATTTGGCGGGAACACTCTTTCTCAGCGACGGGGGCGTCGCCGGCTCGGTATTCGTTTTCCAGATGTCGAGCACGCTGATCACCTCACCCGACTCAAAAATTGATGTGAGCGGTCTTTCTCCAAGTGACAGCCTGTTTTGGGTGGTGGGCAGCTCCGCAACTCTCGGTGACAATACTGCGTTCGAAGGGAATATTCTCGCGCTTACGGACATCACCTTCGATCCCGGTGCAACGGATCTCTGCGGTAGAGCCCTGGCGCAAGATGGTCAAGTGACGTTTGCCGGTATGAACCCGACTTCATTGATTCAGAACCAGGTCTCCATCGGGTGCGGGGGCACTGTTGGCGCAGGGGGCGGCGGCTTGAACGGCGGCAGCGGCGGCGGCACCGGCGGCGGCGGCACGTCCGTTCCGGAACCCGGGACGCTCAGCCTGCTCGCACTGGGTTTCTCCGGGATCGCGTTCTTGCGGAGTAAGGGACGGCGGGCAGGAAACCGGAAAATGGCCTAGGCGATGGAATGAAGCAATTATCACCGTTCTGGCCGCGGGTGAGTTCTTGGGTGAGGCGTGCCTTGGGGGCCAGCAGTTGCGCATCTCACCGGCTAGCATGATAACCGATTGCTTGCTTTGCCCAAGGGGGTAAGGAGCTCCTGGTGCACATGCACCAGGAGCGAAACGGCGTCTCCGAATTGTTCCTCACGCATCTGCTTTCACGCCACATTCGATTCGAACGGGATCTCTTCCACCAGCTTTCCAACTTCAGCGAGAAACGTTTGGAAGCGTACTCTCCAAAGGATAGCCTCCGCTCACGCTCAGAATGCGTGTCACCGCGTTGTCCGCCTTGTTACGGAACGAAGCCCCCGTCCATGTCAAATCCTCGGTAAATTTCCACCGCCCCCCCGACTAAACAGGCTACGGAAAAACGCTTCCCTGCTGGCATTCGGAGCCCTTCGCTGTCATCCTGAGCGAAGCGAAGAATCTCGCTCTGCCGGCTCAGGATAAACTGCGCGAAGGATCTCGCTCTGCGTATTTTGATGGAAATACGAAATTCCTCCTTCGCCTGCGGCTCCTCCAAATGACAGCCTCGCCGGGTTTTTCCGCAGCCTCTATAGCACCCCCCCTTAACTGGGATGAGCATTTTTGACCTAATACGTGAGCCGGACTGAACTGACATCCATGCGCACAGACGATATAACAAGGATGTCTCGCATACCCCATGAGAGGCAGATGTGACATGAGTTGGAGGCAATACCTATGAACCGAAATAGAGTTATCAGCACAGCACTTCTGTTTTTGCTTCTCGGAACCACCCTTTCTGCATTCGCTCAAAAGGAACAGGAGCAAAAGGGCGGAGGGAAAGCACAGCCGGCGCAACACCAGGCGCAACCGCAGCGCGCTCAGCCGGCGCAGCACCAGGCGCAACGCCAGGCACAGCCGCAGCGCGCCCAGCAGGCGCAACACCAGGCACAGCCGCAANNGCCGCAACGCGCCCAGCAGGCACGCCAGCAGCAGCCACAACGTGCCCAGCAGGCACGCCAGCAGCAGCCACGGTCCGTTGCTTCCAATCGTGGCAACAACGGGAACCATTATGGCCGCATTTCTGACGACCGTTACCGTGCCAGTTTTGGCAGTGGCCACTCGTTCCGTATGATGCGTCCGCAGATGATAGGCGGGTATAACCGCTTCCAGTACGGTGGCTATTGGTTCGGATATAATCAAGGATGGCCATCCGGCTGGGACTACAACGACGGCTTTTATGTCGAATACATTGATGGCGTCTATTATATGTTCAACATGAGGCATCCCGGCTTCCGCCTTACACTCAACCTGTTCTAACGATTTATCCAGCACACCTTCGGGGGAGGATTCAATCGGCACGGGCCGGGTGGATCACCCCGAGGGGGGAAGCTGGATGAGTCTTTTGGCTTGAGATCTGCCCCAGCGGCAAATCATGCTGGAAGCTGTCATCGTGAAAGGGCAAGTTCAGTCACGGCGCACTGGGCGTACGATCAGATCCTTTCCGAACCCTTACACTCCGGCGCGAGCCGAACAACACACAGCGGCACGTGATGCAGGAATTGATCGCGCGCTCGACCTGGCTTGTGGTCATGGCCGAAGGTGGGCGCCAGATGTTGGAGGATGTTTATAGGGCGCCCTCCACCAAGCTTGATCTCATTCTGCATGGCATTCCTGACATACCGTTTGTCGATCCCAACTATTGCAAGGAAGGGTTGTGTTGCTTACCTTCGGGCTGCTTTCGCCCCATAGGGGGATTGAGCATGCACTGAACGCTCTCCCGCATTTCCTCGAAACTTCCGACTTTCTTCATTTCAAATTCATCTCGCTGAATGGACCGGCCGTGGAGAACAAAAGCATGGAGCTCTTCCCGCGCAAGATCAAAGCGCTTTATGCGATGCTGGGCCGGTAGGACGCCGGAAACATCTACGTGATGTTCTCCGATAATCTGCACTTCTGGCACAGCATGCAGCTTGTCCTGGAGCCATCGTTCCCTTGGGAATTCGTCGAGATGGGAAATTGCGGCTCACCGTTCACAACCGAAGCCGGCTGACTTGTGATCAGTCATGGGGTGGGGCCGATGCGGAAATATTGCATCGGCGCTTTCCTGCTCGAGCATGACGACCCGACCAAAGATATTGGCCGCCTGCCTGAGCCGCTCATCAAGCCAAACAAAAGCGAGCGCGAAGGCTACGGCCCAAACGTGGTTTACTCCCGCGGCAGTCTCCTGCACGGCCGGCAGCTCATTATTCCCTGCGGGATGTCCGACTATGCCACAACGTTCGCCACGGTGCCGCTCGATGAAGTATTGGCCGCGATGGAACGTCCTGTGCCTGTCTAGAACTCGGTCCACGCTATAATCACTGAAGTTATTGCAGAGCGATGCTGACACCCCATATGGCTGCTGTTGGGTGTCTCGTCTTCGCTGCTGGCTGCACTCCGGCATTCGGAGCTCGGGCACGGATGCAAAGGGGAGGGTTTCTGGCTCCCCCACCAACTCGAGACTGGGCCCACCTGGAAGTCCCTCTCATTCACTGGCCTGAGCAAATCTGACCAAGCGCGTGAGCCATGCGGAACAGACATGCGAATCACCCCGGGGTATAAATAGTGTGTCTCGAACTGCCAGGCGGAATCTGGTTAGGAGGCGAATATAAGGGGAGAGTGGCATGTTCGCACGAGCGGCGGTTATCAAGGTAAAACCTGGTTGTGAGGTGGAGCTTACCAGGACTTTCGAGCAGGAAGTTATTCCGCGGTTCCGAAAGGAGAAGGATTTTCGGGGCCTTCTCGCCTTCACCGTCCCTGACGGAACGGAAGCCCTCTGCTTAAGCCTTTGGGATCAAAAGGAGAGACTGGGAGGATTGTGGACCAGAAGCTTTGGCGCCTTGGCGGCCCTGGCCAGATTCGCACTGGGGAAGCTGTCGGTTCAAGTTTATGAGGTTTCAAATACCACATTTCACACCCTGGAACAATTAACCGGCCAACGGGATTTAATTGAGGCGCAGTCGGATCTTAGAGTTTATCAGTCTGCCCTTCGACCTTTCAAAGTGTCGTCCGCATGGCACACGCGGGGCAGAGGTTTCCCACTGGTGTGGGGCCTTATAAACTCATTTCATTTGTAGATCCGACCCAAAAACGAGGGGCAGAATAGAACGCCCCAAGAAAGATCGAGGTAACTCCAATGAAAAAGATGTATCGATTCAGAGTAGTAGCGATGATCTTCTGCTTGTCCCTGGTAGCTGTAACATTCCTATCCAGTGCGAAGGCAGACGAGTGGAACAGGAAAACCGTTGTGACCTTCAGCGGTCCGGTCGAGGTTCCGGGTGTGGGCGCTCAGACCCTGCCGGCGGGCACGTATGTCTTCAAAATCTTCGATTCGGCATCGGACCGCCACATTGTCCAAATTTTCAACGAAGCTGAAGATCACGTGTTTACAACCATCCTCGCGATCCCCAATTTCCGTCTGAAGGCGACCGACAAAACCGTAATGACATTTGGGGAGAGGGCAGCCGGCCAGCCGGAAGCCATCCGGGCGTGGTTTTATCCGGGACGTCAATGGGGCGAAGAATTTGTATATCCAAAATTGAGGGCTGTCGAACTGGCGAAGATAACCAATCAGCCCGTTCTCTTCACTCCTATCGAACTGGAAACAGCGCCGGTAGAGGCTTTGAAGACCGCGCCGGTAGAGGCTGTTAAACCTACGGGCGAAGAGGTCAAAATAGCTGAGGTCGTGGAGACCCCGCCAGAAGTAGCCGCTGCGAAACCGGTAGAGGTAGCCGCTGCGAAGCCGGTAGAGTTGCCCCAAACGGCCAGCACGTTGCCACTGGTGGGATTGATTGGGCTGCTGTCGCTGGGCGCAGGTATTGGTCTTCTGGTTGCTGTGAAGCATGCTGCTTGAGCCAGGAGAATTTGTGCCAGATTGGACCAAGGTGCAGTTCTGATCAGGAAGCTTGGGGCACGGGTTTCTTGACACTGGTGAGCTGACCAAGCGTCGGGTTGTGAGGGGGGTGGTGCGCAAGTATCACCTTCCCTTCAAAGGCGGTAGAGTTCACAACGGCCCGGGTAGCCTCCCGGGCTACCCGCCCAAATTCGTTGAAAGGGATGGGCTGATGACAACCTAGTCCACATCGGCACAGCCTGCTGGAACGGGCAACCGGGCCTTGTCAGCACTGGCGTCCTGATACCCACAACCAAGACTGAGGATTTTAATGTTCATCATCTATGAGTATGCTGCATGTACGCTCGTGGCTTTGATTGCTGCGACACTGCTCTGCACGGCCTGGGCAATGTTTCTCCTGCTCAAAAACGGAGCCGGTAGCGTGGCACGGACGTTACAAAAACTTACACATGGCGCCCTCTCGTTGATCGCAGCAAGATGGGTGACGGCTGGGTCTCACGAGTCATAACTATTTTAGCCCGTCCAGGGGAGGTGGAGGTTGCGTGCCGCGGGATTATTGAACCCGGGAGTCGGGGCCAGAGAGGTACGCGCCACCACGAGCCGATGTCTGGTCGCGCTTTTTTTCCTGTTTATTCTGCCCAGCGTTGCCCGTACTCAAGAAGGCTCACCTTCCGAGCGTCGCCAGGGTGGCGAATACACGATTCGGGTAAATGCTGACTCCGTGGTCTTGCGAGCAAGCGTGCGGAACCACAAAGGCACTCCCGTTTCAGGACTCGGCAAAGATGACTTTCAGGTATACGAGGACGGAGCACTTCAACAGATTGAATACTATAGCCATGAAGATATCCCGGTCACGGTGGGATTGGTTGTGGACAACAGTGGAAGCATGCGACCCAAGCGCCCGGAGGTCATTGCCGCAGCCATGGCGTTTGCCCGCTCTAGCAATCCGCAGGACCAGATGTTCGTAGTCAATTTCAACGAGCTTGTTTCGTTGGGCCTTCCCGCCGACACGCCGTTCACGGACCAAGCAGCTCAATTGCAGGCTGCCCTGTCCAGAATTGCCGCAGACGGCGAGACGGCGCTCTATGACGCTGTGGCGGTGGCGCTCGAGCACCTGAAGAAGGGTAATCGGGACAAGAAAGTGGTGATCGTGGTGAGCGATGGGGGCGACAACGCCAGCAAACACACGCTGGATCAGGTTCTGGCCATGGTGGGACAATCCGACGTCATCATCTACACCATTGGTATCTTTATTCCGGAAGATCCCGACCGGAACCCTGGTGTGCTCAAGCGGCTTGCCAAGGACACGGGCGGCGAGGCTTTCTTGCCGGAATCAGTAGGGGAGGTTCTCCCTATTTGTGAACGAATCGCTCATGATATCCGCAGCCAATACACCCTCGCCTATGCACCCGCAAACCGGAAGCAAGACGGGACCTATCGGGTCATCCGAGTGAAAGCCAAGGCGCCGGGTAATGGAGGCTTGGTCGTTCGCACCCGTGCCGGCTACTACGCACCCTCGAAACCTCAACCCTTGCCCGCCCTTACCGGCAGCCTGAGCAGCCGGCCATGAATTTCCGGACCAAACCGCAGCCGATCCTTTCCACAAAGACCCGATCGTATGTGCGTTGGAGCGGCTACTTCTTTTCGGTCGTCGGGGTCGTCGCGCTGGGCTACGTCGGCTTCGTGCTGGCCTACACATGGCTTTACCAGGCCTACCTGACCCGGCGATTCGAGCAGGCATTGCAGGGTGCCCGGCCGTCTGGCGGCACTGTTGAACGCCTTCCTTCCACACCCCTTCCTCCGGCCACGGCAGAAACAAACCGTGCGCGCGCTGCGAGTTTTGGCATCGATGGCCTCGCGGGCTCTCCATTGGGACGAATCGAGATCAGTTCCGTCGGCCTTGTGGCGATGGTCATGGAAGGCACCGACAGGAGAACTCTGCGAGGCGCCGTCGGGCATATTCCCGGTACCGCGCTGCCAGGTCAGCGAGGCAACGTCGCGATCTCTGGACACCGCGACACTTTTTTCAGAGGGTTGCGTAATATTCACAAGGACGATGAAATCACCTTGACGACNNACCTGTTACCCGTTCTACTTTGTGGGCCCTGCGCCCAAGAGATTTGTCGTCCGCGCGCACAGGATTTTTGGATGAGGCGAGAATGCCTCCGCTTCCGCAGATCACGCTGAGAAGTTTCGGTCGATTGCCTCAGGATGTTTTGGAGTGAAGCGGGAGCAATTCTCGGTGAAGCAAATTGTGGCGATGCTGAAGCAGGCGGAGGACCCACGGACGACGGATTCGAACCTTGCCGGTGCTCGACGTCTGCGTGGGGGGCGGGATATTCCTGCAGCGAAAGTGGCCAGCGCGCCTGCTAGTGCGCAACTCCGCGATGACCCCCTCCAGCCTGTATACGCAACAGAGCAGCTATGAGGGCGTCAATATCCTCGCAGGTTTTGTACAGCGCTACTGAGGCGCGCACCGTGCTCTCCCCCCCGAAGCGGCGCAAGATCGGCTGGACGCAGTGGTGGCCGGCCCGCACGGCGATCCCATCCGCATCGAGTGCCTTGCCGACATCCTCCCTGCGAAATCCGTCCAGGACAAATGAAATGATACCTGCCTTCTCTCGCGCCATGCCGAAGAGGCGCAGGCCACGGACCGTCGTGATGGGCATCGTTGAGCATCCTGACGGCTCGCCTCTGATCCTGCTAACCGGCGGCATAGGCTACATTGGTGGCAGGCTGCTGAAGGCCCTGGAGGCGAGTGGCCGGCCGGTTCGTTGCCTTGCCCGCCGCCCTCACCTCCTGCAAGCGCGAGTGGGCCCCGGAACCGAGGTTGTAGCCGGTGACTGCCTGGATTGCAGCACACTTATGCCATCCATGGCCGGCGGGCACACGGCCTATTACCTCATACATTCAATAGGTTCGCCGCGAGATTTTGAGGAAGAGGATAGGCAAGCAGCAAAGAATTTCGCCAACGCCGCCTGCCAGGCGGGTGTCCAAAGAATCATCTATCTGGGTGGTCTCGGCGACCCATCCTCGGAACTCTCCTCTCACCTGAGAAGCCGCCAGGAGGTGGGCGGGATTCTTCGGAGCTCCCACATACGGGTTATAGAATTTCGCGCCTCAATCATCCTCGGTTCTGGAAGCCTATCATTCGAAATGATCCGGGCGCTGGTCGGACGACTACCGGTCATGATCTGCCCACGCTGGGTTTCAACGCCAGCTCAGCCCATCGCCATCGAGGACGTTGTGGCATATTTGATCGAGGCCCTGTCGTTACCGGCTATGGAAACCCGGGTCTTCGAAATTGGCGGCGCTGATCAGGATTCGTATGCCGATATCATGTGCGAATATGCGCGGCAGCGAGACCTTCATCGCTGGATCATATCGGTGCCCGTGCTCACCCCACGCCTGTCCAGTCTATGGTTGGGACTCGTAACTCCTCTTTACGCGCGGGTGGGGCGCAAACTCGTGGACAGTCTCCGACATCCGACGGTCGTGCGTGACGCGTCTGCCATGCGGATGTTCAGTGTTCGGCCACGGGGATTACGCGACGCCATGGAAAGGGCTTTACATAACGAAGATAGCGAATTTGCGCAAACCCAATGGTCGGACGCCCTGTCGTCCGCTGGCCGCCTGCAGCCGTGGGGTGGCTTACCTTTTGGCACCAGATTTCTGGATTCGCGGGTCATTCAGGTCAAGGTTCCGACCAAGATGGCATTCGCACCGATCCTGCGTATTGGGGGAGACACCGGCTGGTACTTCGCCAACTTTTTGTGGCGATTGCGCGGCTTCCTCGACCTGCTTGCCGGTGGTGTGGGACTGCGGCGAGGTCGGCGAGATCCGGAAACACTTCAAGTGGGTGATGCCCTGGATTTCTGGCGCGTGGAAGAGTTCGATGCCGGGCGGCAGCTGCGCCTCGTCGCCGAAATGAAAATCCCGGGAAGGGCATAGCTGGAATTTGAGGTCACGGGCGATTCCGCACACTCTACGATCCGGCAGACCGCGATCTTCGACTCGCTGGGCCTTTTCGGCCTGATCTATTGGTACGGCCTCTATCCACTCCATCGATGGATTTTTGCGGGTATGCTGCGCCAAATTGCGGAAGCCAGTCTCTCGGCAACCACCGTGAACTCTTCGCGCGTAGCCTGAAGGGACGACGCGAAACCGCGTCGTAGTTACAGAGCAATACTTAGGGAGCGTAATGAGAAACCTCGAAGAATTGACTAAAGACGCGCGTGTGAGGGTGCGGCAGGCAGGTCCACCCAACATCGAAGGGCGGTGCATTGTCTACTGGATGCAGCGCGCGCAACGCGCTCTGGATAACCCCGCGCTCAATGTGGCCATCGAGGCGGCGAATATTCTGCGCAAGCCGGTTGTGGCATTCCTCGGCTTGGTTCCTTTCTATCCCAATACCAACCTGCGCAGTTACACATTTCTCGTCCAGGGGCTCCGCGATATTAGTGAGGGGCTGCGTCAAAAGAATGTCGGATTTGTGTTGCGCCGGTGGCCTGACCACCAACTGGACCGGTTTTGCACTCAGATTCAACCTTGTCTGGTAGTCGGCGACGAGAATCCGATGCGAGATCCCGAGCGATGGCGCAAGGTGGCTGCCGATCGCCTGCGCGTGCCGCTCTGGACTGTGGATGCAGACGTTGTCGTGCCCTCCACGCTCCTCGAAAAAGAGCAGTATGCCGCACGGACGATCCGTCCGCGCATTCACGCCTTACTCGATCAGTTCCTCATATCACCTGGGAATCCCAAGGCCCGAATGCCCTGGCAGCCGCTTAAAAAATTGGAATCCCTCTCTGTCAACGAGGACCTGTTGGCTGGATTTCCCATCGATACCTCCGTCCAGCCCAGTGCAAGTTTCCAAGGCGGAACCCGTGCAGCCCTAAGTTCCCTCGCCCGCTTTGTGCGCGAACGGTTAAGGGGTTACGAGACGCAGCGCAACCATCCCAAACTGGACGGCACCAGCCAGCTTTCGCCCTATCTTCACTTTGGCCACATCGGTCCCCACACCGTTGCGCTGACGGTTAAGAATGCCAGTGCGCCTCCCCAAGATCGAGAAGCATTCCTTGAGCAACTTATCGTAAGGCGAGAGCTTGCGATCAACTTCGTGAAATTCAACGCGAAATATGACTTGCTTCAGGGTGTTGAGCCTTGGGCGCTTCGGACGCTTAAAGAACACAAGAGGGATGAACGTGCGCACCTGTACGCCGCTAAGCAACTGGAAAACGCCGAAACGCATGATCCCTTATGGAACGCCGCGCAGCAGCAAATGGTGCTTTCAGGATGGATGCACGGCTATCTTCGAATGTACTGGGCGAAAAAGATTTTGGAATGGACCCGCTCACCCGAAGAAGCCTACAACATTGCCATTCGGCTGAATGATCGTTATGAATTAGACGGCCGCGATCCCAACGGCTACACGGGGATTGCCTGGGCCATGGGCGGCAAGCACGACCGTGCCTGGGGCCCGGAGCGCCCTGTTTACGGAAAGATCCGCTATGTGTCCTCCGCCAGCACCTCGCGGAAATTTGATAGCAAGGGCTACATCGAACGCGTGGAAAGGTTGGCGCCAACCGGGGGAGCCTGATGATTACAGCCCACCAAGTGATCGCCTTGGCGGTGTCAATTGGGATCTGCCTCGGCGCTGCGGGGCTCGGTGCGATCCTGACAACCCCTTCGATTCACCCGTGGTATGCCACACTACTCAAGCCCCAGTGGACCCCGCCCAACCGGGTCTTCGGGCCCGTGTGGACAGCTCTTTACCTCAGCATGGCTGTCGCTGCATGGTTGGTCTGGCGCCAGGATGGATTCTCCCATGCCAAACTGCCGCTGACCCTTTTCGCTATACAACTCGGGATGAATGTGGCGTGGTCCGGTCTCTTTTTCCGCTTGCGATTGGTCGGCGTTGCCTTCCTGGAGGTCGTGCTTTTGTGGTTATTCATCCTGTCGACGACGATTGAATTTTGGCCTGTCTCCCGGATGGCCAGTTGGCTGATGCTCCCTTACCTCACCTGGGTCACCTGTGCCGCGGCTCTAAACGCCGCCATCTGGAGGATGAATACATGAGTGAGACGGCGTCTGCTCCGATTCGCATTGGCGTCTCAGCTTGCCTCCTGGGTGAAAAGGTTCGGTTCGACGGCGGCCACAAGCGGAACCCCTACCTGGTCGAAACCTTCGGCCACTATGTCGAATGGGTACCGGTCTGTCCGGAAGTGGAGTTGGGCCTGGGCACGCCCCGCGAAACCCTGCGGCTAGTCCGCATCAGCAATGATATTCGCCTTCTCATGCCCAAGACCGGCGCCGACCACACCGAGGCTATGCGCGCCTATGTGGTCCACCGCCTTGCCGAGTTAGCCGAAGAAGATTTGAGCGGCTATGTCCTGAAGAAGGATTCCCCGAGCTGCGGTATGGAGCGTGTGCGGATCTTCGATGCTCACGGAGTACCGGCCAAGTCAGGGCAAGGACTCTTCGCGGAAGCTCTGCTTCAGCACTTCCCCAATCTTCCCGTCGAAGAGGAGGGGCGACTTACAGACCCCCATCTGAGGGAGAACTTTATCGAACGTGTGTTTGCCTATACTCGTTTGCGGTCGCTCTTTTCCGGTCGCTGGAAGGTTGGAGACCTCATTGCATTTCACACGGCGCACAAATTGCTTCTCATGGCCCACTCTCCGCACGCTTACCAGGACCTCGGCCGTCTTGTGGCGGAAGCCAAGTCAGCGCCGCGTGCGGAACTTCGCGACCGCTATGAGTCAGAATTCATGGGCGCGCTGCGGGAAATGGCCACGACCAAGCGGCATGCCAACGTGCTTCAACATATGGTTGGCTATTTCAGCAAGCAGCTCGATTCGGACTCGCGTCAAGAGTTGCAGGCACTGCTCCAGGACTACCGGGCGGGTTTTCTTCCCCTTGTCGTTCCGCTCATGCTGATCCGTCACTACGTCCGCAAGTGCGATGTCACGTATCTGCGCGGGCAAGTATACCTCGAACCCCATCCCAAAGAACTCATGCTGAGAAACCACGTGTAGCGGAGTTAGCTGGCCCTGCCATCCGGGATGGTCGCCATGACTAGCCAGCGGCTTATCGAAGGAGAGCTTTCAGTCGAGGACTGGCTGCTCAAAAGATTCTGATGGGGCGCCGTAGGCAGAGCAGCCCTCGACCACCGCAGCCGACGCGACGGCTGCGGCGCCCAGCACTCCCGCCGAATATCCCAGGGCAGAGGCTTCGACTCGCAGTTGGCGCTGGGGCCACACGGTAACCCGTTTCGCCAACTCCTCCGTTAAGGCGCTCACCAGGAGAGGGTTATTCTGCACCAGGCCGCCGGCCAGGATCAGCATCTCGGGGTCAAGCAGCATCACGAGGGAAGCGCAGCCGACGGCCAGGTATTTGGCGAGAGTGTGGATCGAGCCCTGAGCCACGAGGTCACCCGCATTGGCCGCAGCAATGACTTGGTCAGCCGAGGTGAAGCTTCCGGGCCCGGCGTAGCGCAGCAGCGCGGAAGCATTCGTGTACGGTTCCAGGCACCCGGAGAGCCCACACGTGCAAGGCAATCCCCCTGGCTCGATGGGTATATGCCCGAGCGCGTTGGCAAAGTAATGGTTACCGTGACTGAGCCGGCCACCGATGTAACACCCACCTCCCACGCCGGTTCCCAGCGTGATGCACACGAAATCTGAAGTAGTTTTCGCCGCGCCAAAGCGCTTTTCGGCCACTGCCAGCGCGTTCGCGTCGTTCTCTGCGGCGACGGGAAGGCCAAACTCCTCGCGCAGATAACAAGCCGGGTTAGCCCCGCTCCAGCCTGGGAGGTTTTCGGTCGCGTACACCACCTGGCCCGTCTCCGGATTCACCCAGCCTGCCGTGGCCAGACCAATAGCCTCCAGCCGCAAGTCCTGCCGACGCGCTTCCTCCAAACAGGTGGAGACGGTCTGTTTCAGGTGGCGCAGCAAAACGTCCCGCCCTTCCCTCCAGGGAGTGGGCGTGGCCGAGTGGAAAAGCAGCTCACCCCGATTGCTCACCAGTCCGAATTTGGTGTTGGTCCCTCCCAGATCGATGCCGATGAAGATGCGCTGGGAGTCATGGCGGCGCTGCCATGTCTGCAGGGCCGAGACAAACCGCCGGGTGATCAATTCGGGCCGGGTAATGGCCGTCCCCACAATGATCGCGAAGGCCCCGGCATCCAGCGCGGCGTGAACTTGCCGCGGGTCCTGGATCCGGCCCTCGGCAATGACCGGCACCCTGACAGCATGCACAAGTTGGGCAATAAAGGAAGGCTCGAAGGCCTGCACCTGGCTGGTTTCCGCTGTATAGCCGCGCAGCGTAGAGAGAACCGCGTCCGCACCTGCCTCCGCGGCCTGGATCGCTTCGTCCGCCGTCGCGATGTCGGCCAGCACGGGAACTCGCAGTTCTTCCTTGATGCGCCTGAGCCTCTCCAGGGCTCCGAACCTTTGCCCTCGGCAAGTACAATCCAGCGCGATCATATCCGCCCCAGCCTCCACGAGCTGTTGCGCCGCCTCGAAGGAGGGAGTAATGAGAATCTTTCCGTCGTCCTGTAGGGCCTTCCAGATTCCAATGATGGGAACCCCAACGGCCCTGCGAACCGCCTTCACGTCATCAGGACCATTGACACGAACCCCTGCCGCCCCGCCGTCCACCGCCGCCCGCGCGAATTTCGCCATGCAGGCAGAATCCCGGAAAGCACTCGTCTCCAGCGCTTGGCAAGATACGATCAGGCTTCCACAAAGCTCGGGTTGAAGTTTCATCGAGGTATCCATGCGGCCCCCGCGCCGATTATCGCATAACCGGTTTTTTCAAGCACTCATCCAGA
>PMYF01000007.1:0-2955 GCA_003171295.1 Acidobacteriota bacterium
GCTCCAGGTATAGCTGCCGCCAGCCTGGAAGTGATGCGAGAGGCGCTTTTCAACGTGCATATCGAGTGCATCGTATGCCGAAACACCAACGGTCTTGAAGGTCGCCGCATTGGGGCTGAAGCCGACGTACGGTGCGCGGAAATCCGTATTGCCGGCGTCAAACGTGTTCCAGGGCTCAACCGCAATCGGGCAGTAATCGAAATTGCAGCCCGACGAGTTCTGGTTCATCACTTCCATGCCATACGATGACGTTTNNGTTTCGCCCCAGATCGGATTCGTCGGTGTTGCAATGCCCGGCTCATTGAATGGAATCGGAATCACCGCGTGGCGGCCACGGTTGCCCGAGTAGCCAAGAATGATTGCCAGGGTGTTCGCCGGCTGCCACTGCACATTCAACGTGTAGTTCATGGTGTAGGGCAAAACGTTGTTCTTGTTGTACGTGCCAAAATTCAGTGGCGAGGTACAGAGGAAGTAGCCTTCCTGACTTTGCCAGCCGCTGCAGTTCTTTCCAAACTGGTTAAAGTAACTTGTGAGGGGCGGCGTTCCAGTCATTTCATTCAACTGAGCCTGCAAGGCTTGCGTAATGACGCCTGGGTCTGAACTCGGCGGCGTGTAGATGCCGCCCAGCCCCTGCGATGGAGTACTGAAAGCCAGATCCCCCATAGGATTTTCCAGCGTCAGACCACCACTCGAATTTCCGGTAGCGAGGCTGACCAGCGGGGCGGATTCTGTGACGCCAAAGGGACCGCCGATGGAAGAGCCTGCCGGCTGTGAGAGATAGGTAAAGAGTTCGCCGCGGTCATAGTACATTCCGCCGCCGCCATTGATGACCAGTTTGCCGTGGAACTTTTCTGGAGACCAGGCAAAGCCAATGCGAGGCGAGATGCCCCACTGGCGTCCGTTCAGGGTTGAAGCGGAAACACCCTGAGTGGGGTGCTGCGCGTTGTTACCGGCGATGACAAATCCTGCGTTGACAACATTAAACCCTGCTGTCGAGGAGCCGGTCACGTTGTACAACGACGGATCGAAGTTAAACATATCGCCGTATTTTTCCGTCATGCCGCCGTGGTAGTCATAACGAACACCGGCAGTGATGCTGAGGTTGGCGCGAGCCTGCCACTTGTCCTGCACATAGCCGCTAAGCTCATTGGTGCGATAGTAGCGATCAGCATTGTTGCGTTTCGTGGTGGGATCGATACTTTCAACGACACTGGAGCTGTGCACTTGCCCCATAAGGAAGCTTTCAAAGCCGCTGATTGTGGCCTGGGCGTGGCCGGTGCGGTTATTGGTGATGTTCAGCTGCGTGTAGCTGTAGCCGCCACCGGCGACAATTGTGTGCCTGCCTGCCGTGAAAATCACATTCGTTGAAGGATTGAGACGGTTCTGATAGTAACCCATATCCACGAAGGCGCCGGGCACTCCGGCCGGGCCAAAATAGAGAGTTGGCGAGTACTGGTCATTGTAGCCGAAGTTGTTGATCTGCAAGCCGGGCATGACATTTGCGGCCAGGAGGGTTGTCTGCTGGGCTGAGACACCCAGGTTGCCGCCAGTGAACGTCTGCGTATAGTCGCTGAAGGTACCCATGCGGACAAATCCGAGGCGCTGCTCCCAGTTCAACCTCTGACCGAGGGCGATGGTATTGTCCAGCGAAAAGACCTGCGCACCGTTGTGCGCCGTAACCGGGAAACCGCCCGTATCCGAGTAGCCGTAGGGACGAGTAACCGGCGCGTTCTGGTAGAAGTACTTCGCCGAGACGCGATCATTCTTGGTGGCGTCGTAGTCAAGCGAAATGGTCGCCTGATCAGAGTTCAAGCGGGCGGTTCCAATCAGAAACACATTCGGCACGTCATATTCAAAGGGCGCACTGGACTGAGCCGAAGGAATCATGTACTGGCCATTCGGCAGTTTGGCCTGCAACAAGGTAGCTGCAACGCCATCAATCTGACTGGTGCTCGAGAGCGTGCCACCCCAACTGGCATCGGCACTCAGGAGCCCAGTCAATGAGCGATCATCGGTCAAACCCGAAGGTACGGTCATCTGCGAGAGTCCGGTGGCATTATCTTCATTCACAGNNTGATAGGACCGCCCACTGTGAAGCCCGAACTCCAGCGACGAAGCCAGGGGTTCACCATCGACTGCGGGAAGACTCCAATTCCCTGCAGTTTCAGTTGATAGGCCTGATTGAAGAAGAAGGGCGAGGCATTCATCAAGTTGTTGGCATAGCTGCCGTAAAGCGAGGCGTGCCAGCTGTTGGAGCCGGTCTTGGTGNNACGCGCCGCTGGTGGCGCCCTGCTGGGCGTCATACATGGAGGCGTTCACGCGCAACTCCTGCGTGAACTCTGGCGGAGGAGAAGGCAGGCTGTTGCCGTTAGAGCCATAAACCGATGTGCCGACAGAGAACGATCCGCCGACGGTGGGCGCGCTGCCGATGTTGAAGTTGTAACGTTGCGAGTTCGAGCCGCTGGAGCTTTTGCCGTTAAAGAGGTTGGTCGAATCCACGCCATTGACCTGGAAGGTGTTCGAGGTATCGCGCTGACCGTTGGCCCAGATGGGCTGGTTGCCCAGTCCGGCGTTGGAGTCGAGGTTGGAAAGCAGTTCGGCGTTCACGCCAGGCGAGAGCGTGGCCATCTGGGTGAAGCTGCCGGTGGCCAGAGGGGTGAGATCGATCTGCGCCGAGTCGAGTGTGTAGCCGTTGGTGGTGTCGGTGGCGTTAAGCAGCGGCGTGGCAATTGCAGTCACCGATTCCGTAATCTTGCCGACCTTCAAAGTGGCATTGACGGTGGTGGCGCGCGCCTCCTGGACGGGGATTGCGGTCAGTTGGGTGACCTCGAAGCCCTCATGGCTGATTTTGACCACGTAGGCGCCGATGGGGAGATTGAATATCTGGAAGAAACCTGTCCCCTGCGTGGTTGTGGTTGCGGTCACGTTGATGTCGATGTTGGTTGCGGTCACATA
>PMYF01000007.1:3014-3180 GCA_003171295.1 Acidobacteriota bacterium
CGTTCCGTTTCGAGGTTGCGGGTTGATAGCGGCCAAGCTACCCCTGCCTCAACATCTAGATTGACCGCTATTGCCGGAGAGACCGTTAAAGGCTGACTAAACGAATGTGAATAGTCTGGGGAAAATGCCTTTTCCCAGAGATGAGGACAGTGTATACACGTACTAT
>PMYF01000899.1 GCA_003171295.1 Acidobacteriota bacterium
GGCTCCTCAGGATGACACTTCGACGAGTTTTCCAGCAACCTCTTAGAAATCATAATTCCGAATTCTCTTTTCCCTCTCCCTCCAGGTCTGAAGCCTCCACCCCCTCTGCCACTGGGGTGAGTTCGGGCCGGGCGCGCACTGCTTTGATAATATCACCGGCGCGGAATCCTCGCCGCATGAGGCTCTGGCAAAGCGTGGCCAGTTTGGCATGGGTTACGGGTAAGCGCAGCCCGCGAACTTTCTTCGCGAGCGCACGTTCCAGCAATTCGAACTCGTTGACATCCTCAAACGTGTGTTCGATGGCGGAATCGATTTGCTGGTAATCGACCAGTTTAGCCTTCAGTTCGCGCCGGATGCGCTGGCGTCCGAAGGCGCGGTTGTGGACGAGGGAGTAGGCAGCCTGTTCGGCGAATTTCTTGTCGTCCAGATAGCCGAGTTCGCGCAAGTGGGTGAGGGCCGCGGGCACCGTGGCCGCTTCCGGGAATTTCCTTTCCAATTCCCGGCGCAACTCCGCGACCGAGTAGGGGCGGCGGGCGAGCATGCGCAATGCCGCGCTGAGAGGATTGGGGGGAGCCTGCTTACTTTTTCGCAAACCGTTCCGCCTGGCTGGCTCGCTCCATTTCCTCACGGGCCGCGTCGGACGTGGTGCGGATGCCGGCGATGCGCAGCTTGAACTCGTCGGGATTGGTGGAATTGATCAGGGCTTCCTCCAGGGTGATCAGCCCTCGTGAGTAGAGCTCGTAGAGCGACTGGTCGAAGGTCTGCATCGAATACTGGGAGACGCCTGCGGCGATGGCGTCGTGAATCTGGCGGGTTTTCTCAGGATTGATGATGCAATCGCGAATGTATTCCGTGGCCACCAGCACTTCCACCGCCGGAACGCGCCCGATGCCGTCCGCCTTGCGGACCAGTCGTTGGGAGATGACCGCCCGCAGCGTGCTGGCCAGTTGCAGACGGACCTGCTTCTGCTCAGGCGGCGGGAACACGGCGATGGTACGCTGGATGGTTTCGGTGGCGTCCATGGTGTGCAAGGTGGAGAACACCATGTGGCCGGTCTCTGCGGCCAGCAGGGCTGTCTGGATGGTTTCGAGATCACGCATTTCGCCCACCAGGATAACGTCAGGGTCCTGGCGGAGAGCGGCGCGCAGCGCGATGCCGAAACTGGGCGTATCCACCTCCACTTCGCGCTGGTTCACAAAACCTTTCTTGTCGCGATGGAGAAACTCGATGGGATCTTCGATGGTGATGATGTGGTCGGTGCGGGTGCTATTGATGCGGTCCACCATGGCGGCCAGGGTTGTGGTCTTGCCGCTTCCTGTGGTCCCGGTCACCAGCACCAGGCCGCGTGTTTCCCGGCAGATCTTTTCGAGGATCTTGGGCAGGTAGAGTTCTTCCAGGGTGCGAATCTTGGTGGGAATAACGCGCAACACCATGCCGACGTTGCCCCGCTGCTGAAAGACGTTCACGCGGAAACGGCCCAGGCCCGCCACACCGTAAGCCATATCGAGCTCGGCGTTTTCCTTGAACTTTTGCTTTTGCCGGTTGGTCATCATGCTGAAGGCCATGTTCAGCATGTCCTCGCTGCAGATGCGGGAGTACTGCGAGAGCGGGCGCAGGTCGCCATCCACGCGGACGTAAGGATAGTTTCCGACCTTCAAATGCAGGTCGGAGGCTTTGTTTTCGCAGGCGGTCCGAAGCAGGGTGTCAATACTCAGACTAGCGGCGCCATTACTCATTTGGAATCCTCGCGGACGTTCTTCCCAAATTTGCGCTCAAGTTAGCATACGCCTGGCGGGGTGTCAAAAGGCCAGCCTCACGCCTATCTGCTGCTCGCCGGCGGGCTGGCCGGGCGAGAGCGGGCCTCGCCCCCGGCAGGCCAAACGCGGTTCGCCTATGCCGGCGCTGGCAGGCCTCCTCAACGGCCCGCTGCCACCGGCTGGTTGCAGACGGTCAGCCAGCCGTATTTGTCCTCCGCCTTGCCTTGCACAATCGAAAGGAAGCGTTCCTGCAAGGCGAGCGTTACCGGGCCGGGCTGTCCCTTGCCGACCACAATGCGGTCGACGGACCGGATCGGGGTGACCTCCGCCGCGGTGCCGGTGAAAAAGAGTTCGTCGGCGATGTATAGCATCTCGCGGGCGATGTTCTGCTCGCTCACGACATAGCCCATTTCATGCGCCAGCGTAATGACGGAATCGCGCGTAACGCCGGGGAGCACGGACGCCGAAAGCGGGGGTGTGAAGATCTTGCCCTCGCGGATGACAAAGATATTCTCACCGCTGCCTTCACTTACATGCCCGCTCACATCGAGTGAGATTCCCTCCGTGTAGCCGTTGGTAATGGCCTCCATCTTGATGAGCTGGGCGTTCATGTAATTCGCTGCTGACTTGGCCATGGCCGGCAAAGTGTTGGGCGCGATTCGCTGCCAGGAGGAAACGCACACGTCCACGCCCTGCCGCAGCGCCTCGTCACCCAGATATTTTCCCCAAGCCCAGGCCAGCAAGTAGATCTCGATCGGATTCTGCAAGGGGTTGACGCCCATTTCGCCCATGCCGCGAAACACTACGGGGCGAATGTAGCAATGCCGGGTGTTGTTGATGCGCACCAGTTCGATCATCGCCTGCGCCAGTTGCTCGCGTGTATAAGGCAATTCCATGCGGTAGATCTTGGAAGAGTTCACCAGCCGGTCGGTATGCTCCTGCAGACGAAAGATGGCGGGCCCGTGAGGAGTTTCATAACAGCGAATACCCTCGAACAGGCAGGAAGCGTAGTGAACCACGTGCGCTGCGACGTGAATCGTAGCCTCCGACCAGGGAATGAATTTTCCGTTGTGCCAGACTTTTTCGTAATTATTCAGCGGCATGAATTCTTCTCCAGCTTGCCCCCAGAGGATTTAGAAATTCCCAGCGGCCTCCTGCTTGCGCCGGCTGCGGTCCTCAAGCAGCGCGATTATAACACGGGGGGTGATTCCCTCCGGCGAATTTGCCTTGCCGGCGGGAGTTGTCTCGACGTTTCGCGCGGGAATTGGCCGGTCCCCTGTATTCCCACGTGGGAGGCTTGGCGGGGGCGGTCGTGAGGCGGAAAGTGCCGAGCGTTGCGCCGGCCCGTTTTCCGAAGCCTGCGGCTTTTCTGGCCGGTTGTGCTCCGCAGCACTAGACAGAACAGGGTGCGCTACAGCAGCGGCCTTGTCACAACAGTTGCCATCGCCAGAAGGACAGGGCTGATGAGCTCTCAGCGAAGTGCAGTGCGAGCGCTCACAAGCTGCTCCATCTCAGCCAGGCATCAACGATATCCCTGCCGCGGAAGACCCAAGTGCGCTCGTTCAGGCGCTCTACGCCTTCGCGCGGGTGGATTGTCGGCTCGCCCCGGGTTGTGAATTCCACTTTTATTTCGACGGGGCCCGCCGGGTCAAAAGGTTTGAATTCCGCCAGGTGCTCCCAGGCGCGTTGGGCTTTTTCGCGGATCAGTGCGCAGGCGGCCGGATGCGAAAGCATATAGCCCGCCGTCCGGCTCACACCTGATTTCACCTCTGCACACTCGGCTTGGGGGACAAAGTCGTGAATTTCCTTGCAGGCGGCGGTGTCGCCGGAAAGCATAATGACCGGAATTCCAAAATGGCCCGCCAGCATTACG
>PMYF01000125.1 GCA_003171295.1 Acidobacteriota bacterium
GCTCCGCCATTGATAACTTCTCAGAGTTCATTGGCTTCTATCGTCCCGATGTCAAGAGCCAGCTATATGACCGCGTAGCTCGGGCAGAAGCCGAAGCACTCGACAAATTCGGATTTGACTAAATCTATCCGGATGGCACCGGCGAAAATCTAGGATATTGGCCGGATGAGCCACTCTGGTACACCACGAACCTCCTAACGGCAAAACTCTTCCGCTATACCCGGCGTGAGGTGATGTTTGCGCATACGCCGGTCTCGGATTATTCGTGGCACGTTTTTAGTCGGGGTAACACGACCGATTTCGTCCAAGCTGGTATCATCGAGCATTTCGACCGCGTGACTCTTGCGGGTGCGCGTGAGTCGATTCGCCACCTGCAGCCTTTCGAGTTCGGTTGGTTCGGCTTCTTCGCCCACTCCGAGGACGGGGCGGCGACACGCCCGCGGGAAATGGAGTATGCCTGGTCCAAGGCGCTGGCTTACGGGGCGGCCATGTCCTTAGAGACGAACAAGAAATCCCTCGACGGCAATGGCCGCACTCGTGAGATCTTCGCTCTCATCAAGAATTGGGATGAACTGAAGCTCCGCGACTATTTCCCCGAGACAATTCGCGAGCAGTTGAAAGAGCCGGGCAAAGAATTCGCTCTGCAGCCGATCGCGAATGGGCAGTCGCAGATTGTTCCGGTCATCTATTCACCGACTAAGTACGTTGTCGGAAAGGAGTCGTGGGGGTTCAATAATCCCTACCTCGAGCAACCGCTTCGTGTCACGGTTGAAGCCAGGCCGACGCTGGCCGCATACGGAGACCAGGCGAATCGGGAGCTGCTAAAGGCTGGCGCCCTCAACCTTTACACCTCGGGAAACGGCCCACTGGGAGGCTCTTCTCGCCAGACTGCAGGCTTGCAATTCACGATAAAATCGATGTCGGACCACTTTGATGTCAGCGCCGTCAATGACGGCTCGAATCCGCAAGGCTGGGGCTGCGCTGAGATTGTGCTGGACACAGTCATGGACCTCCGGCAGCACCGTGCATTGGGAACTTGGGTCGAGGGCGATGGTTCCGGAGCGTTCCTGCATTTTGTCATCGAAGACTCCGGGCGGTGGTCCGTGCGGGACTATTACGTGCGGCTGAACTTCACGGGCTGGAGATACATCCAGATGCCTGAGTCGGCGAAGGGGGAAGTCTACGACTTCGCGTTCCCTTACAGCAACTATTGGTCGATTCGCGGGCTCAACTTCGGTGCCATTTCCCGGCTCTACGTNTTCCTCACGGGGGTGAAGAGTGGAGCAACGGTCAAAGCAAGTTTCCGCACCTTAGAGGCGCTTCACGAGAAACCACTCCCGTTGCACAACCCCACGCTCCGTGTAAACGATCAATCTATAATGTTCCCCGTGCAGCTCGAGCCGGATTGGTATCTGGAATATGACGGCTCCGCCAAGGCTCGCGTCTTCGATCCCAATGGCTTTACAAAAGCTGAGATTACGATATCGAGAGTGCCGAGCCTGCGTCAAGGCCCGAATGTGATCGAGCTGTCGTGCGACCGCGCAGAGGGCCGTGGCGAGACCGCAAAAGTCACCCTCGCGACACGAGGCGAACCGCGCCGATAGCTAGTGTGGAGTTTGCAGATTTCTAACACCTCGGTTGGGCGCAGCGAAACGCCATACGACGCCATGATGGAGCGGCTCTGTGCATTGACGGGCAAGGTTCCAGTGTCTCTCTTTGGTGTTTCCGCATCATGCAACCAGATGGGCTGAAAGCGCAGGTGCAAGAATTTTGGAACCGCTCGTCGTGCGGAGAAGTGTATGCCAAGGGGGACACCTTTCTACAGCAATTGGAGCGGCAAGCACAGGCGAGGTATGAACTCGAGCCTGATCTTAAGACCTTCGCGAAGTTTCCGGAATGCCGGGACAAAGATGTCCTGGAGATCGGGGTGGGCATGGGCGCCGACCGCCTCGAATGGGCGAAGTCCGGTCCCCGGTCGCTGACAGGCATTGACCTCACCGATCGTGCGGTGGAGTTTACGAGTGTCCGGCTGGCTTTCTATGGATTTGCCTCGGAGGTTCAGGTGGGGGATGCCGAGGCCTTACCCTTTGCCGACAATTCTTTCGATCTGGTGTTTTCATACGGGGTGCTACACCACACTCCGGACACGGCCCAAGCGATCCGAGAGGTCCACCGAGTGCTCCGGCCCGGTGGGACGTGCCGGGTTATGATTTACCACAAGCATTGCATGGTTGGCTATATGCTTTGGGCGAGATACGGCCTCCTGGCACTTCGACCGTTTCGGTCCTTGGACGACATCTATGCCCATCACCTGGAGAGCCCTGGAACAAAGGCATTCAGCGTGCAAGAGGCCCGGTGGATGTTTTCTGGCTTTTCCTCGGTTGCGGTCGACATCAAACTTGGCCTCGGTGACCTACTGCAAGGCGCCGTCGGTCAGAGACACCGGGAAGGATTGCTGACGCTCGCAAAGCGTCTGTGGCCTCCGGGGTTCATCAAGAAGTTCCTCCGAAATCATGGGATGGCCATGATGATTGAAGCTGTGAAATGAAACAGGTTATTCAAAACGTTCGGTCGGGTGCGACTGGAGTCAAGGAGATTCCCGCTCCGTTGACCGCGCCTGGACACGTGTTAATGGCCACGGTGGCCTCGGCGATTTCGGCGGGTACGGAACGTTATGTGGTCGATCTTGCACGGAAGAGCTTAATAGGCAAAGCCCGACAGCGGCCCGCGGATGTCAAGCGAGTTTTCCAGAAGCTGAGGCAGGAGGGAATCCTCACCACGATCACACAGGTATCCGCGAAACTCGATGATCCCATGCCCCTCGGTTATTCGGCGGCGGGAATCGTCCTGGAATGCGGGGCCGGTGTTCAGGAGTTCAAGCCGGGAGATCGTATTGCGGCCGCTGCTCCGCACTCCGCTATTTCTCTTGTCGGGCGCAATCTGTGCGCTCAGATGCCGGAAACCGTCACCTTCGAACAGGCCGCGTATACTTCGATTGCCGCGATCGGGCTTCAAGGTGTGCGCCTAGCTCACCCCGGTCTTGGCGAATCAGTGCTTGTCGTCGGTCTCGGACTGATCGGCCAGATCTGCGTTTGCCTGCTAAAGGCTCAGGGCTACCGCGTGTTTGGAATTGATCTTGACCCGTCGAAGCTTGAACTGGCTCATGCGCTGGGTGCGGACGCGGTGGCGACAGGTTCCCCGCTCCAAGCCGTGAAGGATTTCAGCGGTTCCTTCGGAGTCGACGCCGTTGTGCTGACGGCTACCTATACAACGGACCGGAGGAATGGCACGACCATTTTCTTTGCACCGAAAGTCACAACACGGTTCAGGTGGACGGCCGCGACCAGATGCTTCATTACCGGAAGTTCAAGTGCCTGTATTGGACCAGGGCCGAGCTACTGCGCTTCGAAAACAATGCTGACTGGGCTCTCTGTGAGGGCGAGCACTACGGCTGCCAACGGCATCCAGGCCGATGCGTTCACCGGCGCTCGGTGCTCTTTCTGAAGGACGACCTCTGGATCGTAGTGGATCGCGTCGAAGGGACCGGCAGTCACCGCGTCCGGCTCCACTGGCTTGGAGGCGACTTCCCGTATCGCACCGGTGTCGACGGCCAAGCCTCGCTCTGNNGGTCAATCCGATCCTCCGCGTGGATGGCTCTCCCGATACTACGGCGAAAAGGTTCCAGTTCCTTCGCTCGTGGTTGAGCTGTCCGACCGGCTGCCGCTCACCCTGGTCTCGATCCTTGGCCCGCATGTCCCATCCGTCTCTGTCTCGGCGTCCTCATGGTCTGTGATGGCCGGCGACCGGATTATCGAGTTCGACGTCTCTGCGGCCGGGATCCAACCTCACTCGCTCAAGCTGGCCCCTGCGCCTGTCATTGCATGAGAATCCTGATTGTCCATCAGTACTACTTGATGCCCGGCCAACCGGGCGGATCTCGCTTCAACGAGATGGCGCGACTATGGGCTGAACAGGGCCACCAAGTCACCGTCATCGCTGGAACTATAGACTACGCCTCTGGGAAGGTGCCGCAACGGTACCATGGCCGCTGGGTCTCCAAAGAAAACGACGGTGCTGTGCTCGTGTACCGCTGCCATGTTCCAGCGACCTACGCGACCAGCTACGTGGGCCGCATGTGGGCCTTTCTCGGTTTCACGTTGTCGGCCTCGACGGCCGCTCTCCGAGTTCCCCCGCCCGACATCGTTATCGCCACCTCGCCGCCACTTATTGCTACGATCCCCGGCTGGGTCGCAGCCCGGGTCTCTAGGCACCCCGTACCATGGATCTTTGAGGTTCGCGATTTGTGGCCAGAGAGCGCCATCACAACTGGAGTCTTGACGGCGGGGTCACCGCTGACCAGACTCCTGTATGGGCTCGAAAGATGGGCCTGCCGAAGTGCAAGCAAAATCAATGTGTTGACACCAGCATTTCAAGCTGACATGGAAAAACGAGCTCTGGCTGCGTCGACCAAGTTCTGCTTTGTACCGAACGGCGCGGACGTCGAATCATTCTGGCCCGGTCCCCGTGACAACGAGATGCGAAGACAGCTTGGATGGGGGGATCGGTTTGTCGTAATGTACGCCGGCGCTCATGGGCGGGCCAATGCCCTCCACCAACTCGTCGATGCCGCAGTGGAACTGCGGGACAGGCCCGATATTCGCGCCGCCCTGATCCAGATTCAGGAAGGCTGAACACTCGCTCGCAACCGGCAGCTCCTCCTCGAACTACATCACCGTGTCGAAATCCATCAAACGTAACTCTGATGCTATCGGCGAGGCCCCGAGCGAGGGTATGGCATGCCTTCGTTGCGGCCGAGAAACAGAAATCCCAATCTGTCCTGAGTGCCATGAGTTTTTCCGTGGACTGAAGTGGCCACCCGGGCCTCCTGTGGGCGAAGGAATCGAGAGTCCCCATGGCGACCAGCAACAAAAGGCCATGCATCCTGACCAGCCTAATCATGGCTTGAAGGCAAGACGGTGAATGAGTTCGTCCTGACGGATGCCAACGGATGTCATCAGCTTGGGGCGTGCTGCATTGTTGGTGGAATCGTCGCCGTGTAGCGCGGGGATGCAGCGCCGG
>PMYF01000132.1 GCA_003171295.1 Acidobacteriota bacterium
CCGACGGAACCGTCATTCCGCTCACAGGGAAGCCGGAAGACCTGTTGACCGCCAAGATAATATCCAAGGAAGGCGATAAGTTACAAGTTAACCGCAAGGTCTTCACCCTGCCCAGCGTTGAAGTCGGAAGCATCCTCGAATATCGCTACGAGATTCGCTACGACGACAATCTAAACTCTTCCCCCACTTGGGAGATCCAGCGCCCTTACTTTGTCCACCAGGCAAAATACTCCTTCACCCCCTTCAAGGCATTCCTCTCCGGCAGCCAGAATGCGACCAGCCGTTACATGGTCGATCAGCATGGCGATATCGTTAATTCACTCCTCTGGTGGCCCGTCCTTCCTCCAGGCATCACCATGAAGTCCGATATAGTTGGTGTTTACCATCTGGAAGTGACCGACATCCCGGCCACTCCCGACGAAGAGTGGATGCCGCCCACCGATGGCCTGCTCTATCACGTGAAGTTCTATTACAAAAGCTCCCGCAGTGGAGCCGATTACTGGGTCGAAGAGGCCAAGCGCTGGTCAAAGGAAGTGGATCACTTCGCCGAGCCCACCAACTCAATCAAGGCAGCGGTTGCCGGCATCATTGCCCCCACCGACAGCGATCTGGACAAAGCCAAAAAGCTCTACAAAGCCGTCCAGGCCCTCGACAACACCGACTTCTCCCGCAAAAAAAGCGAATCAGAACTCAAGCAACTCAAGTTGAAGGTCGCCAAGCGTGCCGAGGATACGTGGGTTCATAAGAGCGGCTCTAGCCAGGACATCGCCCTGCTCTATCTCGCTATGCTCCGCGCCGCCGGGCTCACCGCATACGACATGAAGGTCGTCGATCGCAGCCGCCGCGTATTCGCTCTCGGCTACCTTGATTTCGACCAGCTCGATGACGACATCGTCTTCGTCAACATCGCCGGAAAGGATATCCTCCTCGATCCGGGCGAAAAAATGTGCCCCTTCCAGACCCTCCACTGGAAGCATTCGGGAGCCACCGGCATTCGTCAAAGCGATCGTGTCCGCAGCCTTGGAATAACCCCCGATCTGGCATACGTCGCCAACAGGATTGTCCGTTCCGGCGACATCTTCCTCGACGAGCATGGCGCCATCACCGGCCACTTCAACATCATCATGCTCGGCCAGGAAGCCCTTTATTGGCGGCAGACAGCCCTGGAGAATGATCAGACCGAACTCAAAAAGCGGTTCGACCACTGGTTCGATTCCGTCGTTCCCGAGGGCGTTGAGGCCCATATCGATCACTTCCTCGGGCTTGACGATCCCGAGGTCAATCTGATCGCCGTCGTCAACGTGCACGGATCCCTGGGCACGGCAACCTCGAAACGCCTCCTGCTCCCCGGTTTCTTTTTTGAGACCCGCGGCCGTCTGCCCTTTGTCAATCAGGAAAAGCGCCTCGANNCGCCTTCACCCTCGCCAAGCCCGAGGAGTACCAGGACCTCCGCGGCTTCTACCAGAAAGTCGCCGCCGCCGACCAAGCGCAACTTGTACTCACCACTGTCGCACCCGCAGCGCCCGCCGCAAAAGGCAACTGATGCGACCGCGCTTTAACAATCGTGCGATACACTTGCTCTTGCTCCCAAACAAAGGATAAGTTCATGCGAGCTTCCGTCTTCATGCGCAATTTGCCACTGCTCTTCGCCCTCGCATCGCCGGCCCTCCTGCTCGCCCAGTTCCAGCAGCCCTCCGACGAAGAACTCAAGATGACCGCCGACCCCAAAGCTCCCGGCGCCGCCGCCGTTTACCTCAACGTGGAGGAGGTCGCCAACGATCCGCTCCACTACCAGAGCGTTTACGTGCGCATCAAAGTGCTTCAGGAAAAGGGAAAGGAGCTGGCCACCGTCCAGCTTCCCTATATGCAGGCCGACTGGAAGGTCACCGACATCAAGGCCCGTACTATCCATGCCGATAGTACTGTCATCCCTCTCGCCGGAAAGCCCGAAGAGTTGTTGGTCGCCAAAACCACCAACAAGGAAGGTGAAAAATTACAGGTCACCCGCAAGGTCTTCACCCTGCCCAGCGTTGAAGTCGGCAGCATACTCGAATATCGCTATCAGATTCGCTACGACGACAACCATTTCTCTTCGCCCGACTGGGAGATTCAGCGTCACTATTTCGTCCACCATGCGCGCTACGCTTTCACGCCCTTCAAGGCTTTCCTGCCCGGCAGCCAGAACGCGACTAGTTCGTATCTGATCGACGAGCATGGCGACCCGGTCAATACCCTCATCTGGTGGCCGATCCTACCTTCCGGCATCACTCTCAAAGCCGACGCGGCAGGAGTATTCCATCTTGAGTTGACTGACATCCCGGCCGCTCCGGACGAGGAGTGGATGCCGCCTATCGAGGGCCTGCTCTATCATGTGAAGTTCTATTACATGAACGCCCATAGTGCCACCGACTTCTGGATCTCCGAGTCCAAACGCTGGTCAAAGGAGGTGGATCATTTCGCCGAGCCCAGCAACTCGATCAAGGCAGCGGTTGCCGGCCTGATTGCTCCCGGCGATAGCGATCTGGATAAGGCTAAAAAGCTCTACAAGGCCGTGCAGGCGCTTGACAACACCGATTATTCCCGCAAAAAGAGCGAATCAGAACTCAAGCAGCTCAAATTGAAGGCAGCTAGGCGCGCCGAGGATACCTGGGCGCAGAAGAGCGGCTCCAGCCAGGACATCGCCCTGCTCTATCTGGCCATGGCGCGCGCCGCTGGTCTCACAGCCTACGACATGAAGGTTGCCGATCGCAGCGAGCGCGTATTCGATATCGGCTACCTCAATTTTCACCAGTTGGATGACGACATTATCATTGTGAACATCGGCGGCAAGGAAATCCCTCTTGATCCCGGTGAGAAGATGTGTCCGTTTCAGACGGTGCACTGGAGGCACTCGGGCGCAATGGGCGTTCGTCAAAGCGCCAACATCCGTGGTGTCGCAATTTCGCCCCAGCAGGTTTACACCGATAACAAGGTTGTCCGCACTGGCGACATCACCATCGACGCGCAAGGCGCCATCACTGGCCACTTCAACTTCATAATGCTCGGCCAGGGAGCCCTCTCCTGGCGGCAGACTGCCATCAGAAACGATCCAGATGAACTCAAAAAACAGTTCGACCGCTGGCTAGTGTCCATTGTCCCCGGCGGTGTCGAAGCCCATATCGATCACTTCCTCGGTCTGGACGATCCCGAGGTCAACCTTATCGCCATAGTCAATGTCCACGGAGCCATGGGCGCGGCAACCTCGAAACGCCTCCTGCTTCCCGGCTTCTTCTTCCAGACCCGCGGCCACCAGCCCTTTGTCAATCAGGAAAAGCGCCTCGAACCCGTGGATATGCATTATGGCGACCAGGTCACCGACCAGATCACCTATCACCTGCCGGCCAACATGAGCGTGGAAGGCGCGCCCCAGGACAACAAGATTTCTTGGGAGGGCCACGCGGTCCTGATCACCAGGTCTAAAACCGACCCCGGCCAGATCGCCATCGTTCGCCAACTCGCCCGCGCCTTCACCCTCGCCAAGCCCGTGGAGTACCAGGACCTCCGCGGCTTCTACCAGAAAGTCGCCGCCGCCGATCAGGCGCAACTTGTACTCACCAAAGCGCCTCCCGCCGCGAAAGGCAACTGATGCGGCGGCAACTTAACAGTCTTGCGCTATGCTTTCCGTAGTTCTTGAAATGAGGATGTGTTATGCGGATTTCAGGTTTCGTATCCACGCTGCTGCTCGGAGTGGCTTTGGCGGCTCCAGCGCTGCTTCGCGCCCAGTTCCAGGCCCCCACCGACGAAGAACTCAAGATGACCGCCGACCCCAAGGCTCCCGGCGCCGCCGCCGTCTACCTCAACGTCGAGGAAGTCACCGACGACCCGCAGCACTTCTGCACGGTTTACACACGCATCAAAGTGCTCAAGGAGAAAGGCAAGGAACTCGCCACGGTCGAAATATCCTTCCCGCACGACAACGCCGGAATCACTTCCGTCAAGCCGCAAACCATCAACTCCGACTTCGATGTGGCTCCTGCGCAAGTAAAGCATGAAGGTCCGTTGGCAGCCAGGCTTTCCGCGCAAACAAATACCTTCAAAATCTCCAACATCAAGGCTCGCACCATACACGCTGATGGAACTGTCATTTCATTCACTGTCCGGCCTGAGGATATTCCCGTCTCGCGAGCTCCCGGCAAACAATATAGCCGCGCGGTCTTTACCCTGCCCAGTGTTGAAGTCGGCAGCATCCTTGAATATCGCTATACCGTCCAGTTCAGTGACCAGCATTTTTCCGCGCCGTTCTGGCAGATTCAGCGGCCTTACTTCGTTCACAAAGCGCACTTTGCATTCAACCCCTTCAACGATTTTCTGAATGACCCGCAAGCCATGACCAGCCGCTATCTCCTGGACGCTCGGGGAGATGTGATCAACACCATCATCGGGTGGCCGAACCTTCCGCCGGGCGTCAAGATCGCGACCGATGCCATTGGTCATCTCAGCCTGGACCTCACGGACATTCCGCCGGTTCCGAACGAAGAGTGGATGCCGCCCCAGCAGAGTCTCTCTTATCATGTGCTCTTCTATTACATAAATGCATCGAACGAAAAGGAGTTCTGGACGAACGATGAAAAGAACTGGTCGAAGGACGTGGACCGATTCGCCGAGCCTACCGCGGCTCTCCGCCAGATAGTAGGCGGCCTGGTTGTGTCCGGTGACAACGATCTTGAAAGAGCAAAGAAACTTTATTTGGCTCTCCAGGCTCTCGATAACACCGATTTCTCTCCCATGAGAGGTTCTCCGGAACTCAATCGGCCCGGATCGCGCACCGCCAGGCGCGCCGAGGATATCTGGTCTCAGAAGAGCGGCTCCAGTGAGGACATTGCACTGCTCTATCTGGCCATGCTGCGCGCCGCCGGACTTACCGCATACGGCATGAAGTTGGTTGATCGCGACCGGGGCGTTTTCACGCCCGGATATCTCTCCTTCGATCAATTCGATGGCGACATGGTTATCTTAAACTCCGGCGGCAAGGAAATCGTCCTCGACCCCGGCCAGAAGATGTGTCCCTTCCAGACGATGCACTGGAAGCACGCTGGAGCCACCGGTGTGCGTCAGAGCGCCAGCGGCCCCAGCATGGTTTCCTCTCCGCTCCTGCCCTACACCGCGAATTCGCTCTTTCGCACCGGGGATGTGACTTTGGATGATCGCAATGGCTTTACCGGCGATTTTCGATTTTTGATGACCGGTCAGGAAGCGCTTTATTGGCGCCAGGAATCCTTGATGAGCGGCGAAAGCGAGGTCAAGAAGCGATTCGACGACTGGCTTGCATCGATGGTCCCTCAGGGCGTCGAGGCGCATGTGGATCACTTCCTGGCCCTCGACAATCCTGAGTTGAATCTGGTCGCCGTAATTAACCTGCGAGGAACCCTCGGTTCATCCGCCTCTCAAACCCTCCAACTTCCTGCGTTCTTCTTTGAGGCCCGCAACCACCCCTTTGTCGATCAGGCCTTGCGGCAGAATCCTGTGGATATGCACTATGGCGAGCAGATCATCGACCAGGCTGTATTCCATTTGCCTGCGGAGATGTCGGTTCAAGCCGCGCCGCCAGACGTCAAGATTCCCTGGGCCGGACACGCGGCATTCGCTTCGGGGACAAAAAGTGCACCCGGTCAGATCACCGTCGTCCGCCAACTCGCGCGCGCCTTCACCTTCGCCAAGCCCGAGGAATACCAGGATCTCCGCGGCTTCGACCAGAAAGTCGCCGCTGCCGACCAGGCCCAACTCGTCCTCACCACCGCTGCTCCAGCGGTGAAAGGCAACTGACGATCATGCTTTCTACTTTTCCGGCCCTGAGGAATCGAACAACCAACGGCGCTGTCATCCTGAGCGGAGCAGGTCGCGTTCTTTACAACCTGCGCAGTCGATGGACCTGCATTTGCTTTTGTTTGCCACTGCTCTTCGCCCTCGCATCACCTGCTCTCGTTCTCGCTCAGTTCCAGCAGCCCACCGATGAAGAACTCAAGATGACCGCCGACCCAAAAGCTCCGGGAGCCGCAGCCGTCTACCTCTACCGCGAAGAGATCACTGACAACTCAGACAACTCACGCAGCATCTACGAGCGCATCAAGGTGCTCGCCGAGAAAGGCAAGGAACTCGCCACGGTCAGCATCCCATATGAGCCTGGCGCCGACAAGGTCACGGATATCCAGGGCCGCACCATCCATGCCGATGGAACCGTGATTCCATTCGTTGCCAAACCCGACGACCTCATGGACTTCAAGACCAAGGGCTACCAGGTAAATAGCGTGGTATTCACCCTCCCAGATGTCGAAGTTGGCAGCATTCTGGAATACCGCTTGAAGCTTCGCTACAAAATGTACTCAACACCTTCACCCACATGGTGGATCCAGCAGCCGTATTTCGTTCACAAGGCGCACTACTCTTTCCGTCCCGGCAACTACATAGGATTGCTGTATGCGGCTCGGATCGCTTACGGCACTAAGGTGGTCAAGGACAAAAACGGCCCCTTCACGATGGATGTCGACGACGTCCCGCCTCAGCCCGACGAGGACTGGATGCCGCCGCTGAACACCCTGCGGTGGCGCGTCGAGTTTTACTACTCTCATTTCGCCTCTGGCAAGGAATTCTGGGACTTCGCGGAAAAGAGCTGGGCTGAATGGGTGCTGGATTTTACCAAACCGACCGGCTATCTTAAAAAAAACGTCGCCGAGATCGTCTCTCCGAGCGACACCGATGAGCAGAAGGCCGTCAAAATCTACGCCGCTGTCCAGAAACTGGAAAACACGCGCTTCACCCGCTATAAATCCCATGCTGAGCGTAAGAAGGATAAGCTGAAAGACATCAATAAAGCGGAGGATGTGTGGAAGCAGCAGAGCGGTACGGACGACGAGATCGCGCTGCTCTACGCCGCGCTGGCCCGCGCCGCTGGGCTCAAGGTCTGGCCCATGAAGGTGGTCGATCGCAGCCGCGCCATGTTTGATGCGGCTTATCCTTCCACTTACCAGTTGGACGATTTCATTGTAGTTGTCGAATTGGGCGGCAAGGAAGTTTACCTCGATCCCGGCCAAAAGATGTGCTCCTTCGGGTTATTGCATTGGAAGCACTCCTTGGCCTCCGGTTTACGGCTCTCGGACAAAACCGCCGTTATTGCCACCACTCCCGCGACCATTTACAAGAGCTCGACCGTCCAGCGCGTCGCCAATCTCGACATCGACGATACAGGCGGTGTGAAGGGAGCCATCCGCTTCGTGATGGACGGTCAGGAAGCGCTCTATTGGCGGCAACTGACGCTGAAGAACGACGAGGCTGAGGTGAAGAAGCAGTTCAATGAGTCGATGCGAGACTATCTCCCCGAAGGCGTGCAGGCAGATTTTGATCACTTCCTGGGCCTCGAGGATTACAGCAGCAACCTTATCGGCATCGTTCAGGTCAGCGGCAGCCTTGGCACGGTGACCGGCAAGCACTTCTTCTTGCCTGGACTCTTCTTTGAATCCCGCGCCAAACACCCCTTTGTTGCGCTCGACAAGCGCGTCATTCCAGTCGATGTCCACTTCCCGAAGATGGAGCAAGACGAAGTCACGTACAATCTTCCGCCCGGCTTCAACGTCGAAAGTACACCGCAGCCCACCAATGTCGCCTGGCCCGATCACGCCATGCTGAAGATCGGCTTCAGCGCAAAAGATGGCTCGGTCAAAGTGCAGCGCGCCTTGGCCTACAACTTCACGCTGCTCGACCCTAAGGAATACTCTGACCTCCACGATTTCTACCAGAAAGTCGCCACTGCCGATCAACAGCAACTCGTGCTCACCCGTACCCCTGCCGCCAAAGGAAACTGATGATGAAAATTCCGCTTTCTTCCTGCATAGTTCGTGTTTTCATGGCCGCTCTGCTTGTTTTTTTCTGCAAACCCAGCCTGGCTAACTGGTTCGGCAAAGATAAGATGGAT
>PMYF01000478.1 GCA_003171295.1 Acidobacteriota bacterium
GTTGCTGGTACTTCTCGTTCTGGGCCTTCACCACGGCCAGTTCCTGTTGCCGGATCTTTTCCAGATCCCGCTTCTTTTCCAGATCGGCGATTTGGTTGCTCCAGATCTTGTAAATGGCTCCGACGATCCCGAAGCTGATAATCAGCGCCCCCACAAACATGATGATCTGAGTGGCCATCGGCGCCGGTGGTCCCCCGGAAACGACCCTAGTCGGAGGCGGTGCGACTCCCAGCAGGTTGATCTTAATCATGGCTAGTCAAAGCTCCTCAAAGCCAGCCCCACCGCAACACACATACGGGGAGCAATTTCTTCCACGTAACCCACGTCAAATTTCTTGCTATCCACAATGATCCTTTGAAACGGATTGATGATTTCCACGGGAATGCTGAATTCCGCTTTGAGCTGATCCACAAGGCCGTCAATCTTGGCGGTCCCTCCGGATAAATAGATGTGCTGAATGTTTTCGGTCGACGTGGTCTGCCGGAAAAAATCGAATGTCTTTTGGATTTCCAGCATCAGGATTTCGGTCACCGACCGCAGATGGGGAATTTTCTGCTCCTGCGTCACGTTGGGGACCTCAAATCCCTGCTTGAGCCTTTCCGCATCCTCGTAACTCAAGTCGAGTTCCTTCTGCAGCGTGTCGGTATACTGGTTCCAACCTACGGAAACGTCGCGGGTGAACAGAGGATTGCCACCCCGCCCGATCACGATGTTCATGATGCTGGCGCCGATATTGAGAATCGCGGACATCTGCTCGGAAGGGACTTCGTAGTTCGCCTCGAAGGCGTTGTAAACCGCGAACCCATCGTAGTCCACCACCGTGGGGATTTTTCCCGCCTGGCTCAGCACGTTGGTGTGATTAAGAATCTTTTCGCGCTTGACCGCCACCAGCATGACGTCCGTTCCGCTCCCCGACGGGGACGAGCCCAACGACTGGTAGCTCAGGTTTACATCCGTCATGTCAAAGGGAATGTGCTGCTGCGCCTCGTAAGGGATCGCGTTGTAAAGCTCCTCCTGGGTTGCCGCGGCAACCGTCACACGCTTGACAATCACGGAGTGGCCGGAAACGGAGGTTGCTACATTCCGGGTCTTGATCCGGTTATCGGTGAATATCTTCTGAATGGCCGAGGAAGTCGCGAGGGCATCCATGATCTGCCCATCCACTACCGTATCCTGGCTGAGAGTTTCCATCCCCAGGTTCACGAGTTCGTATGAGTTGCCCTTCTTCCGCAATTCCACTGCCTTGACAGCGCTCGAACCAATATCCAACCCCACCAGGTTCTTCGATTTTCCTAAGCCAAACATTGGCGATGCTCCCTACCGAACAGTGGCCCGCACCCGGCGCGACGCCCGCTGTTCAAATTGCGCGCTCTGCTTCTCCATCCAGCGGTCCAGAACGGTTTTCTTGAACTTCCAGCGATTGCCGAGTTTGAAGGCGGGAAGCTTCTCCTCATACACATACTTGTAAAGGGTCTCCCGCGAAACCCCGAGGTACTCCGACGCTTCCCGGATGTCCATGACCTCTCTGGTTTCAACCATACTCATAACCTTCCGAAGTGTCGTGGCTTACTGCACTAATGAAATCACTCCAGCGAAAGCACAAGTCTACCCACTCTATTGGTCCGCTTATACGCCCCGCCTATTTGCGCTGTCAAGAGAAATTTAGTAAGTCATAGGGGTTTCTTACTATTATTATCACGCTTCTTATGGTTATTTTAGGTCATTTGTGGAAGAGGTTGTATAGTTTCGAACGAACACCACTAGATATATCCCCATGAAATATTTCGGCTCTTGCGGCGTCTTGTGGACATTTTAGCTATGTTCAGGGGAAGGAAAGCGAGTTAGACCCATGTCGAGTGAAATCCTCCTGGGTCCTTTTGCGTTCCTCGCAGGCTTGCGCCAATAGCTCTGGATCTAGGCCACAAATGCTCTCCTTTTCCCGGTTTTTCTTGTGCTTTGAAGTGGCTTTGAATGGAGAACGAGGGTAAGGAATGTTGGTTTCTTGCGGGTTTCCCGGAATGACGAACTGTCTGGGGGGCCGAAGCGACCCTGGCCGGGGCAATTCGGGGAACTCCATAGCCGAACTCCCTTCCTTGGCTGAGGGGGGGGTGAGCAGTAGTGGGTCTCGGAACCAGCAGGATCGTCGACAATCCCCTGCTCCCCCCAATTCAGGAGGAAATGCTCTGGGGCAGTTACGTGCAACGCGGTCTGCCCCAGCCAGTTGAGATTACTTGTTGGTTGCGCCGACGCCGCTGGTGAGTTGCAGTTCCGCATACCCCAGGGTAATTTGCAGCGCGACCTGCTTCCCGTCCAGGCTGACGTTCATCGCCTCATAGGGATTCGGGCGCCCAGCATTCTGCGCCTGCCAGGCAAGCTGCTGCGCCATCTTCAGTCCCTCCAGGACCTGCCGCAGCGTGGCCGCGTCTTCCGGGGTTGTGCAGTTGAGCTTTATGTCCAGATTAACCTTGTCCGCAGCATCAATGCTGTAAATCAGGGAATCAACTTTTTCAAATACCCGCGACCAATCCAGCTTCAGGCTGTTCTGCAGCGACAGCCAGCCACGGAACCAATCGCCGATGGCCGACTCTAGAGCAATTCCCCAGATGGGTGCGTCCTTGCGAGTTTGAGCCAGGAGGGCCGTGAAACGCTCGTTCGAATTCAGGCCCGGCGCCTGCCCGGCATGCGCTTCCAGCAACTCCGTCAAGGCCGTGAGCGGCCCGAAAGCCCCGAGGGAATTCTCCAGCACCACGACGCAGGTTCCCGCCACACTCGCTTGCAGGCAGTAGGCCTGCTGGCCGGCAATGGGGGTGGATGTGAGGTTCTGCGCCGCAGCGCGGCTGGCCACCTGAGCCTTATCAAAATGCCCGGAGGCAAAGCCATACAGATCCATTTCCTTGTCGCCGGGCTTCCACCCGATCATCAGTTCGTCAATGTCGTTCTCACCGATGCCGACTTGCGCCAGGGCCGACTCAAACTGCTGCAGGCGCGGGCCCAAAAAGCGTTGTCGCAAGGCCTGGAAATTAGGCAGCTTGCGCAACTTGGCCGGACTGTTGTATTCCACCCGCAGGGTCTGCGCGGGAAAACCTGCCATGGCCGTACTTACGAAATCCGCGCCGGCGCCGTTCTGCGCCGCCCCTGCCAGCGCCATCACCACCATAAGTGCGAGAAGGATTCGTCGCATGTTTTCCCCCATATGTGGAATCGTAGATCAGTTCTTGCTGTTGCGGCAGCGCTGGAAGAGCTGGTTCAGGAGTTCGAGTCCCAGGTCCATCTCTTCGCGCGTAATGGTGAACGACGGCGCCAGCGTGAACACGTTCTTGTAATAGCCGCCCACGTCGAGCACCAGCCCATATTTACGGCCGGCCACAGGGATGTCGCCATCCAACCCAGCCGCAAAGATGCGGTCGGTCAGGTCGCGGTCGGGCGTGATGCCGTCTTCCTGGCACACTTCCAAACGCAGAGCGAGGCCGAGGCCGTCCACGTGACCGATGACTCCGGGATAGCGCCGCTGGAGTTCCCGGAGGCCGGCGAGGAAGTATGCACCTTTCTCGTTCACGAGTTTCTCGTAGTCTCCCTCCTCCATCATCTTGAGCGTCTCGAGCGCCACGGCCGTGCCGAGGGTGTTTGAGGAAAACGTCGAGTGCGTCGACCCCGGCGGGAAGAGTTCGGGCGTGATCAGCTCCTCGCGCGCCCAGATGCCGGAAAGAGGGTTCAAGCCATTGGTGAGGGCTTTGCCGAACACAATAATGTCAGGCGTGATGCCGAAATTCTCAATCGCCCAGAATTTTCCGGTGCGATAAAAGCCCATCTGGATTTCGTCATCGACGATCAGGATCTTGCGTTCGCGGCACGTCTGTTGCAGCCGCTGGAAATATTCCCGGGGGGGAATGACGTAGCCGCCCGTTCCCTGCACCGCCTCGATGTAAAACGCCCCGTACTCCGCGGTCTCGGCCTTGGCGTCCCACACGCCGTAGTACTCACAACCAAAGAGCCGGGCAAACTGGTCGTGGCAATAGAGATTACAGCTCTCAGGCTTGAGGCCATAAATGCAGCGGAAACAATAAGGGTAGAAGACGAACTGCGCGCGGTCGCCGAAGTGGCCGTAACGCCGCCGGTAGCGATAGCTCGAGGTGATGGCCGAAGCGCCCAGCGTACGCCCGTGGTACCCGCCCATGAAAGCGAACATCAGATTCTTACCAGTGTAGTTGCGAACGAGCTTGAGCGAATCCTCGATGGCCTGCGCGCCGCCCACGTTGAAATGGACCCGGCCCTTAACGCCAAAACGCTTCTCGCAATACTGCGCAATGCGCGCGGCGACCTCCACCTTTTCGGAGTGCAGGTACTGGCAGGCAAGCTGCGGCAGGCGATCCACCTGACGCTTCAGCGCCTCGTTCAAGCGGCGGTTCTTGTAACCAAAGCTCGCAGCGGAATACCACATCTGCAGGTCGAGATAGGGCGTGCGCTGCTCGTCGTAAAGGTAGCACCCCTCACAATCAACAAAAATCTTGGGGGGATCGAGATAATGCACCGTGTCGCCGAACGAGCAGTATTTGCGTTCCAGGGCCAGCAGTTCAGCGTTGCGGGTGGTGGATTCGGAATTCGGCAAGAAGATGGAGCCTCCGTCAAGAAATTTGCGGGCAATTCGGGCCGGCCGTGAGGGCCGCCGCGGCCGCATTTACGACAACGCCGGAACTGGCTGCCGGTATCGCCGGGCCGGCGCCGGGGCAAGCAGCTTCTCGAGCCCGGTCTGCACGTCCTGGAAAGTCTCGAAAGGGTGGCAGGCGATCCCGTTCTCTCGGCAGTGCGCCAGCAATTGTCGTTTGGCAAAGATCACGCCTGCGACCTCGACGGCGAAGCGATCCGACATGCCGTCGCCCACAAAGACGACCGGCTGCCGGCCTCGACTGAGGCGGCGGATGATGGCGGCCTTGCAAGTGGCGCAACCGTGCTCGCAGGACTCCGCTGCATGAGGAAACGAAGGAAGCAGCCGGCGGCCCTCCACCCGCAGCGCGCTCGCGAACAGGTGCGAACCGTTCCGAAAATGTGCGGCCAGGCCGGCGCGCTTCAGCAGGCGGCGGATCACATAATCGAAACCGTCACTCAAGATGTAAAGCGGTATCCGCTGCCGGCGCACGAACCGGCAGAAGTCCCCGAAATGCGGGTCGAGCGTGATGGAATCAATCACCGCGTGGAGCTCCTCCACCGGGGCATCCACCAACGCGATCTGCCGCTCCAGGCACTCGCGCGAACCGATCATGCCCAGCGCCCACTCCCGCTCAATGTCACGCCAGGAAGGGTGCGCAAGCTGCGTCAGAATCTGGTCAGTCACGTCGAGCTCGGTGATGGTTCCATCAAAGTCACAAAACACGGCGGGTGCGAAAGCGCCCTCCGTAGCCGCCCGAGCCTGGGATCGGTTATTCATTGTTCGGTTATGATTCCTTTCAACAGCGTTGCTTAATTATGAATTCTGAATTATGAAACGCAAGCATCCCGTCTTGGATATCGGCCTCCCAATTTGCCATTCATCATTCAGAATTCAAGTTGCGCGCTCATCCACCAGGCGGCGCGGCTTGCGGCCCTGATCGAGGCTGCCGCGGGGAAGAAAACGGAAAGCCAGGCGGTACATGCCGCAAACCTTATTGGCCCAAACATCCGGATACAAGGTCTTCAGGTTCTCCTGAATGGCGCCTTCCACCTGGGAAGTGCTGGCGCCATTGCTCATTTCCAGGCGAAACTCCAGGATGTCGTGCAGGCCTTCCTGGCGGACTGCCACCTGCCAGCTCGCGGCAAGGCCCTCCACATCGTGCAGGACGCGCTCAAAAATCTCCGGGTACATATTCCCCGCGCCCATCACCACCATCTCGTCGCGACGGCCTTTGATGCGCTCGATGCGCCGCAGAGTGGCGCCGCAGGCGCAAGGCCCCTCGACGAAGCGCGTCACATCGTGAACCCGATAACGAACGAAGGGCATGGTGCGGCGCGACAGGGTGGTGACGACCAGTTCGCCGTAGCCGTCCGGGTCGGGATCGACGATTTCGAAGTAGAGATTAAACTCGTCCACGTGGTAAGCCTCGCGGCGCAGGCATTCCATGCCCGCACCGCCCTGCTCGGTCGAGCCGTAGGCGAGAACCACGGGGCACTTCCAAACGCTCTCCACGTAGTTGCGGTAAACGGCGGTCATGCGGTCGCCCGCCGCCATGATGAGCTTCAGCGGATAGGTTCCTTCCTTTTCGGCGATCTCGCTCAAGCTGACGAGCCAGGTGGGATCCCCCACCAGAACGTTGTACCCGTAAGCGCCCAGGCGCGAGTACACCTCCCGCGGGTGCGGTTTGCCGACCGCCGAGCAGAACACTCCCAGGCGCTTGCAAGCCAGGAAAGTGACCCAACTGCTGAACCAGTAACCCACGTCAAACGTGCAGACCACGCGGTCGCCCTTGCGTACGCCGTTCTCGTACAGCCCCGCGGCTTCGTAACGCGCCGCGAAGTCCAACTCTGCGTAGGAGAAATAGACACTCTTGGGCCCGCCGGAGGTGCCCGTGGTCTCGAAAACCAGTTCGGGCTCGCGGCACAGGAATTCCTCAGCCGGCAGGGCACGCAGGTCCTCGGGAGTCGTGAAGATGTCACCCAGATCCTGGGGCTCGCGGACTTGCTTCGGGTCAATGCCGTGTTCCCGCAATTTGCGGGCAAAGAATTTCTGGTGCTGGGCGGCGTAGCGGACGAGAGTGCGAAAGGAATCCGCTTGCATCCGCTGAATCAGCGGGCGCGGAACGCGCTTACCCCAGCGCACGAGCGCCGGCACGGACTCGCCGATCAAAGCACGTTCAATCAGTTGGCGGACATGACCGAGCATAAAGTGTAAGTGATCCGTTCCCAGTGATCAGTCATCAGTATTCAGTGGCGCGAGGTCCAGAGGGCGGAACGCGTTCCAGACGTTGGGCCGCCATCGTTTTGCGAGACGAACTTCGCTGGGCGGTTGACCACGGGTGACTGATCACCGGCGATTTCCTACATCAAATACGCTGACTCACCCGTCCCCGGCGGCGGGGTGGCCAGCAAATCAATATAAGTAGCCTTCTCCAGCAAGGCCCGCGCTGCCTGGGCAATGGCATGAGCGGCGCCGGGGCGCGACGACTCGCGGGCGCGCCGCCGCATTTCCTGAAGTTCCTGGGGAGCCGCGAGCAGTCGCGACGCCAACCCCGGGAGGTCACCGGGCCTTTCGGCATGCAGCGCCACGCCTTTTTGCTCGAGGTAGCGAACGTGCCGCTCCTCCGGGCCGGGAATGGGATGGGTGAGGATCATCGGCAATCCCGCCGCCAGCGCTTCGGCTGCCGTCAGCCCGCCCGGCTTAGTGATCAGGAGGTCGGCAACCGCCATGAGTTCCGGCACGTTGTCGGTCCAGCCGAGCGGATGCAGATCCAGCGTGACCCGTCTTCGGAGCAATTCCAGCCGCCGGCGGAGTTTACGGTCGTGCCCGGCCACCGCCAGCACCTGCATCGGCACACCACAGAGATCCAGGCCTGCAACGATTTTGTCGAGGGGCACAGGCCCCATGCCGCCCCCCATCACCAGCACCACCGGCCGGCGGCCGTCCAGGCCGAGGGCCTTAATCAGGTCGGCCCTGTCAAAGGACAAGGCAAAAGCGGGGTCCACCGGGATGCCGCTCAGCAAGACCCGATTCGGCAGCACTCCCCAGCCGATCAACTGCCCGCGCGCCTCGTCGCTGGCCACGCAGTACAGATCAATCTCGGATTGCACCCAGGGCGGCTCGGTTTGAAAATCAGTTTGCACCGCCAGGATGGGCGCGTTGAACCAGCCTTCGCGCCGGCCCAGCGCGGCGATTTCTGCGGCGCCGATCTCCGTGACGATCACGAGGTGCGGGGCGTGCTTCTTGATCTGGCGCAACACCTCGCGGCAGCCCCGACGGAACACCCAGTCGGGAGCCGTAGCTTGATGCAATTGGCGCTGACGGCGCTCAAACAACCGGCGCCAGAGCCAGGGCGCATGCCGCAGCATCCACCAGTAGGGGTCCACGTAAAGCCAGTGGAACCAAGGCCGGGCCGACTCCAGAGCATCCAGCAAGGTCACTTCGATCGGATCCATGCCGTCGTAGAGAGCGCTTTCGACGACTTCCGCAGCGCGCAGATGTCCTGAGCCCACACTGAGGGTCAAAATGCAAACGCGCTTCTGAATCATCATGGCACTCCAAGGCGCGGCCCGCCCGGCCCTTACTCAAACCGGCGAACTGCTAACACCGCATTCAACCCACCAAAAGCAAAGGAATTGGATACCGCCACCCGCACGGGTTTTTCCCGCGCCTGATTCGGCACGTAATCCAAGTCGCACTCCGGGTCCGGCTGCGTGTAATTGGCCGTGGGAGGAATAACCCCCTGCTCGATAGCCTGGATGGTAGCCACCATCTCGATCGCTCCGGTTGCCCCCATGGTGTGCCCATGCATCGACTTCGTGGAACTGATGGCCAGGCGCCGGGCGTGCTCCTTGAACACTTCTTTGATCACCTGCGTTTCCGTGGCATCGTTCAGGCGGGTACCCGTTCCGTGAGCGTTGATATAGTCCACTTCTTCCGGATTGATTTGTCCTTCCGCCAACGCCATCCGCACGGCGCGCGCCGGGCCGTCAATCGAGGGCTGGGTAATGTGGCTGGCGTCCGAACTTAAGCCGAAGCCCAGAACCTCCCCGTAAATCCTGGCCCCGCGCTGCTTGGCGTGCTCGAGTTCCTCGAGCAAAAGCACCCCCGCGCCTTCCCCGATTACCAAGCCATCGCGGTCCGCCGAGAACGGCCGGCAGGCGCGGGTGGGATCGCCGTTGCCCGGGGCCAGCACTCGCACCGATTCCCAGGAGCGAATCATCCCGTAGGTAATGGGCGCTTCGCTGCCACCGGCCAGCATCAGGTCGGCGATGCCGAATTTAACCAGGTGGAATGCCTGACCGATGGCGTGGCCGGAAGACGAGCAGGCGGTGGCAGTGGTGAGCGCCGGTCCCTGCGCGCCAAACTCCATGCAGATTTGCGAGGTGGCGGCATTATGCATGATCTTGGGAATAGTGAAAGGATGCAGGCGGACCGCCTGCTTGACATAGAGACTGTAATATCCCGAGTCAAAAGTCGTCGCGCCCCCCATGCCCGTACCCATCACCACGCCGAAACGCGAGCGCTCCTCGTCGCGAAGCTCGAGGCCGCTCGTTTCCATAGCTTCTTTGGCGGCCAGCAGACCAAACTGGCTGAAGCGGTCGAGCAGGTCGAGCCGCTTGGCGGGGAAATAATCAGTCGGCTCATAATCCGGGATTTCGGCGGCAATCTGCACACTCAACGACGCGGGATCGATTTGCCGGATGCGCCGGATCGCCGACCGGCCCTCGACCAGCATCTTAAAGAAACTGTCCACATTCTTCCCGGTGGAGGCAAATACTCCAATGCCGGTGATAACCACTCTCCGCACGATGGGCCCCTTGGATGTCGAGGGTTAGCTGGTGGTAGCGGTAGTCTCGCCCTTCGCCATAGCCACCAGATCAGACACGTCTTTGCCTTCCAGTACGCGTGTGAGGCTGTCCACCACCTGGCGGACCCCCCGCATGTTCTGGGCTACGGTGTCGGGGATGTCAATTTTGAATTCTTCTTCCAAAGCGAAAAGGATGTTCACGCCGTCCAGCGAATCGATGCCGAGCTCGGCAAACGTCGAGTCCACCGTGATCTTGCTCGCGTCCAGGTGTTGCTCCCGCGCGATGATCTCAATAACCTTCTGGGTAACGTCCATCTCCACTCCTCATCCTGCAAAGTTAAATACCCGCCGAGCCCGCCTGCACCCTCACGAAGAAATCCCGATCGGATTCGGGGCGACCAGCCCCGCCACCTTCTGTAGCAATTCCGAAAGCTGGAAGGGTTTGTCGAGCAGCGCATACGCACCCAGCGCTTGCGCCGCCTTCTTTTCAGTTCCGCTCATGAACGATGACATCAGAATGATTTGATGCTGGGAATTCTGCTGGCGTAGTTTGCGAAGAAGTTCCAGCCCCGATTCCTGAGGCATTTGGAGGTCAGCAATGACGATGCGGCACTCACCATCGCGGCTCAGCGCCTCCCGGGCCGCCGCGCCGTCCGCCACGGCACACACGACGTAGCCGTTGGCTTCCAAAACCTCGCAGAGCAGGTCTCGGCTTTCTTGATCGTCATCCACTACAAGGATCTTGTTCATGAGGTAACACCAGACTTAATATAGCAATACGAGTGCCAAGCCCCCAGCATGTTCG
>PMYF01000578.1 GCA_003171295.1 Acidobacteriota bacterium
TTCTTTCATCAGGTGGGTCGTCAGCTCCTGTGAAAGGCCCGCAAAGATATCGCGAAGCTGCAGGAGCTCCGGGTGATTCGCACCATGCACGGAACAGACCTTGGCGAAAAGAGGACCCAGGCGAGCGATCTCTTCACGCGTGTACTTGTGGTGAGTATTGGTAATGTGGGAGACCAGGTCGCCTAGCGGCTCTGTTTGCCAGGCTCGGTCCTCCCGGCCCGCCTGCGCGGAATGTTGCGCCGCCTGGAGCGGGTCCCGTACCTCGTCAACTGAAAGATTGCGTCCTTGGCAAGCTTGCTCGAGCGTTTGGTTGCCGCCGCAACAGTAATCGATACCGAGCCTTTCAAAGACCCGTGTAGCCCCGGGATTTTCCACCGCTAATTCCCGGACTGTCCTTTCTGCGATTGCGCTCATCGTTTCCTCCTTGGGGGCCGAATTCATTTGCCCCGGCCGCCTTTGACAGGCCAGTGTTACAGGACCTATGGAGGCGTGCGATGACTTTTGTCACGGCAACCCAAACAGTAGTACGGCAGACTTAAGATTTGAACGCGAAGTGTGAATCTTCGGATCGTCGCCGTCATCAGCATTTACATGGGTTTGGACGCGACGGAGACGCCCCGGAGGTCAGTACCCAAGGAAGGGCGAGGTTCTTTCAAGGGGATGCATCGTCGCGTTCTAAAGGGGGGATATGATTTCTTTCGATGCCACTCATCGGGCAGTGCACTACCCAAAGGACCGCCGCTTCTGCATCTGGATTCGCCCTTCTATTCTCATCGGAATAGCTGTGGCGGTTCTCGCGGCAGTTCTCGCGTCCTGGATTGAGTTTGCCGTGGCAGGCCTGCCTCACGTTCCACCCGTTCCCCAGATATATCCCAACAACTTTGCCGGGCCCCACGGGTTTCCGCTCTGGGTTCGTTACTGCCACTTCTTCAATTTCCTTTTTGTGATGCTGCTGATTCGCAGCGGTCTATCCATCCTGGTAGATCACCCCCGTCTGTATTTCAATGATGACTGCACGCCGGGAAGCGAATGGATCCGATTCACACCGCTCAAGGTTCCTCGCGACCGTATCTGGACGGCGAAAGACGATGCCCGTTATCTCTCGCCGATCATCTCCACACCGGGTTACCGTCACACCGTTGGGATTGCGAGGGTCTGGCACTTCATCAACGTTCACGGCTTCATCGTCACGGGCATTGTGTTCGCCATCATGCTGTTCGATACCGAGCAGTGGCGGCGGATTGTGCCTACTTCGCCGCTCGTGCTCTTGCAGGCGTGGAACACCTTCGTACACTACGCCACATTTCACCTGCCGGCGGAGCCCAATGGGTTCTACGGCTACAACGCCTTGCAGCAGATCGCTTACTTCACAGTCTTCTTTGTCTTCGGCCCTTTGGCCATCGCTACCGGTATCGCCATGTCGCCCGCCGTGGTGAACCGCTTTCCCTGGTACGCGCGGATCTTTGGCGGCCGGCAATCGGCCCGGTCCATCCACTTCCTCACCATGCTCAGTTTCCTTGCCTTCCTGGGGGTGCACGTCACCCTGGTGGTGATGACCGGGTTTGCGCGGAATATGAACCACATCGTGATGGGCACCGATGATCAGGGGCATCTGGGCATGTATCTGGGGTTTGTGGGCATCGGCGTGGTCGTCCTCTCGTGGGTCGTGGCGCACTATATCTCCTGGAACCATCCACGCAAGCTCCAGCACGCGCTGAAATCCGTGACGTATCCCATGCAACTCCTAACGTTAAACCGGCTGATTCCGCACCAGAACTATTCCGAGCAGGACATCTCGCCATACTTCTGGCCCAACGGAAAGATGCCGGTCAGAGAAGATTGGAAATATCTGGCCGAGCGCGGCTTTCGGAATTTCAAACTCAAGGTGGGGGGGCTGGTCGAAAATCCAGTTGAGCTTTCACTTGCCGACCTGGAGAAACTGGGCCGCGTCGAGCAGATCACCATGCATCATTGTATCCAGGGCTGGAGCGGCATTGCCAAGTGGGGCGGCATACCCATGAAGACGCTGATCGATCTCGTTTGCCCCAGGCCTGAAGCGCACACCGTCGCCTTCTTCTCCTTTGGCGAAGCGCTCTACGGGGGGCCCTACTACGATACGCAGAGCCTTGAGAACGTGCTCAAGCCGCAATGCCTGCTCGCTTCCGAAATGAACGATCAGCCGCTTCCCGAGGTCTACGGCGCCCCCTTGCGGCTGCGCGTCGAAAATCAGCTCGGCTACAAAATGGTCAAGTGGATCGAGCGCATCGAGTTCGTCGAATCGGAAAAGAAGCTCGGCGCAGGCGAAGGCGGAAAGAACGAGGACGACGAGTACTTCGACCTTCTGCCCAATATCTGAGTAATCGAAGGACGCACTTTGCGAGTTGACGGCGCGAGCACCAGCGATAAAGGGCCTGAGCACGTTGCGGTGCTGCTCGGGCGCCTGCGGCTGGCTTGGCTGCTTGACCATTTTCCGCCCCGCGCGGTCTGGGCGGTCTATGTCGCCGTGAACGGCTTCATCACCATTGCCCTGCTGGCGCTACTGGCGGTCGTCACCGGCAGTCCATTCGTCTTTCCGTCGCTCGGTCCCACGGCCTACCTTTTATTCATCGCTCCGCTCGCAGAGAACTCGAGCCCGCGGAACACCATCCTGGGCCACTCCATCGGCCTCGTCTGCGGCTATGCCGCGTACTCCCTTACAGGCGCCGCCAACCTACCCTTTGGCGTGCACCCCGGCGTCTACTGGCCAAGGATTCTTGCCGCCGCGCTGTCGCTCTCGGCCACAGGCGCCCTGATGGTTCTTTTGCGCGCCGATCACCCTCCCGCCGGCGCCACAACGCTCATCGTTTCGCTCGGCATCATCTCGAAGCCCAAAGCGTTGGTCATTATTGAGGTGGCGGTCTTTCTCCTCGTCGCACAGGCCCTCGTCATCAATCGCCTGGCCGGGCTTCCGTATCCACTTTGGAGATATAGGGAAAAGCCCGTTCCGCGATGATCGCCGTCCGCAGCGCAATTCCGTGCAATGACATTCCAAAAATAGCGCATAAGAGTACCGGAGAGCCCCGCTATGCCCATTTGAGCCCCGCTTAAACTTCGATCTGTGA
>PMYF01000918.1 GCA_003171295.1 Acidobacteriota bacterium
GAAGCGCGGGACATGAAATTCACGTCTGACAGTACTATAAGCTGTCCGAGACAAAAACAAAACCTCTCTTTTCCCCTGCTTCCTCAAACTTGTAACTTTTGAGCCGTGCACCCGTCATCGAGCCACAATTTGACAAAGTCGGGATGCTGCGCAGCCAGTTCGCGCACATCCCTGCGAGCCTCCTCGGCCGTCGCAGGGCGGTAGACGTCCCAGTTCATGCTTGACCCCGCCGGGAAGCCACCCTTCATGCCGAAGCGCCGGCCCGCCGTGAAGAAGTGCGCGCCCGTGAGCTTGCCGGCGCGCTGTTCCTCACGCAGCGTGTAAATCAGGTCGCGATCCGTGCCCATCACCGCCACCGTTCCGACGCCGTAAGCGAGCAAGCGCGCCAGTTGGGTCCGAAGGTTCTCCTCATTGTAAGCATCCGACGCAGGATCTAGACCGTTGATCGACTGACCAAGGTGCGTGTGCAAATCGACCAGCGCGGGCATTAGGGTCTTGCCGGAAGCATTGATCTCACGCGTCTGCTTGGGAATCGGAACCGCTCCGTTCTTCCCCACCATCTGGATCTTGCCGCCGGTGATAAGCACGACAGCGTTTTCAATCGGTGCCCGTCCGGTGCCGTCAATGACGCGCGCCCCCACCAACGCTACCGTCTGGGGACTGGCTTGTGCCTGTACCCAAACCGGCAGAAAACCCAGTAGCAAAAACGTTGTCACAAGTCGGTGCATGTTTCGTCCTGACCGCCCGGAAAAGCGAGATCCTACCGTTTGTTAAGATCCCTCTCGTAGCGAATGCGCATCCACTCTAGGTCAACCCTGGGATCGGCTTTCTCTGCGCTTTGGAGGGCTTCAGCCTTGCCAGCGGCTGGCCCTTGCCAGACAATCCATTCGTGGGCTCCCGGCCGGTCTTGAGCCGCTGGGCCTGAAACGGCTTCGATAGCGCCGTTGATCAGCGCAATGACCTTCCAGTCGGCCATGGGGTTGTCGATGTTCCTTGCGATGCATTTTAGCAGAGTCGGGAATGCGCTGCCGCGGATTAACGATGGCCAGTTTGCCCTTGGATTAGAAAGCTCAAATCTGAGGAAGAACCATAGATCTCAAAGGCGGAGGTGCTCTACGCTTGCTTTTCCACCCTTAGCTGGCCACGCTCGATCAGCCCGGTCAGCGACTCGCAGACACCTTCCAGGGAGCTGTAACGTGGTCGATAGTCAAGCAGCTTTTGGGCCTTGGCGATGCTGCAATTTGAGCTATGAGCCAAATGGTCCCAGGTATTTTGTGCGTCCTCAGCAGAGACCGTGGCTCGGTATTCCTCCCAAGGGACAAATCGCAGCCGCGCAGGCTGCCCAAACCACGCGGCCAGGGATTCCGCATAACCCCGCATCGTCATCGCCGCTGGCGAGACCGCATGGAAGCTTTCGCCCACGGAGGCATTCCGGTTGGCAATCGCTTTCATAAAGGCTTGCGCCACATCGTCCGCGTGAACGTGATGCAGCGTCTCCAGGCCCTGGTGTGGCATCAGCAATTCCTCTCCCCGGGCAAGCTTCCCGTACACGTCCAGGCTCCACGTGCCCAAAGGGTCCAGCGGCACCCATCCCGGTCCCACAATGTGACCGGGAAGCACTGAGGTTGCCGGGAAACCGCGAACCTGGGCTTCTTCTATGAGATAGGCTTCGAGTTGCGCTTTCTTGATGCCGTACTCGCCGAACGGACGCCGCGGCAAGTCTTCCGTCATAGGAGTGGTCACGGGGTAGCCGTGGACCCAGATGGTCCCGCAACTGAGGAAATGGCGCACCTTCCCGCGCAAGGCCTCGACCAACTGCCGGGCGGCCGCCGGGTCAAAACAGATCATGTCAATGACAATGTCGGGCTTGAGCCTGCTCACGCTCGATCCGAACGTACCGGCCGCATATTCTGCCTCGCGGTCCATGATGACGTGCTGCACTTTCTTCCATGCTGGATCGGGCAGATATGGCGTCCGTCCTCCTCGGTGGATGCAAACCACCTCGTAGCTCTCGTGAATCAGTCGCGGAATGAGATACATACCGACATGACCCGTTCCACCGATCACCACAACGCGCATCGATGTCCTCCCGTTTAATCCGAAATATCCATCTTGGCTTTCTGACCGATGGGTAATATATAAGTGGCCATTTCCGCGGGCAATGCTTAAATCCAGTTTTCAGTGCTATCTTTACGGATCGGAATTATTGCGGACCACCGGTGAGATGGGCTATTCTCGACAGTCATCTGAGACCATGCTACTCTGACTTACTTTCAGGCATGTGATGAGTTAACCAAGGAGGAACCTTTGGATATCCAGGCTATCGTGAAAGAACTGAAACGCGAACGCGACCAGCTAAACAGGGCCATCGCAGCTCTAGAAGGAACAGACTTACCTCCTGCTCCACGGATGTCATCCCCCGCTGCCAATCTTCCTGCCCCGCCACCCAAGAAGCCTAACCGCCTCACGCCGGAGGGTAGCAAACGTCTGTCGGATATGATGAAGAAGCGATGGGCCGAGAAAAGGAAGAAAGCCTCTCGGGGCGGCAAATAAGCTTGCATCGCGCTCATTCATCGCTCCAACAATGGCACTGACCTTTTCTGCAACATGACACGCCCTGCACAAGCAGGGTATCGGCGGACAAAAGGGAATCGAGGAAAACCATAACAAGGAGCCGCACGCGCGCCAACTGGCCACCAGAATTGATTGCTGGGCGGATATATAGTTAGCCCATACCGGGTCGTGTCCGTGCTTTTCGATTTCAGATTCCACGTGCTTCTTAATGTCTTTCCAACCAGACTGTTGGTATTCCCTGACCCGTGTAAGGAAATCGTCAAGGATATACAGAAGGGTAACTATAGGTCGATAAGTTGGCGGTTGATGCTAGGCAGCACGAGGGCATACTTGGGGTTTCGTGCTGGTTCTGGGGTCTGGTCGGCAATGGTGAACACAACGGCGCTATAAAGAACTTGAGCAACCCTCACAAAAAAATAAAGTAGAAAGTGTTGCTGTTGTTCATGAAGAGGGAGGGGTTTGATTTTTCGTAAGGGGTCTTCGCAGGTATTACGAAAAAGTCCTTCAATGGGCCGTTGGAACTTGCTGAAGTCGAACGCCGTGAGTTCCGGTAACGTCTGCCCTTTTACGTTCCGCAGGCGGTCGATTTCGCCCTGTACTAAATCGGGTGTTAAAGGCATGTTTTGCCAACCCTCCGTTTAACTGATGTATGACCTTCATAATACCGTTACTCTCCTGCGAGACAATAGAGATTCTGGCCCCCTGATAGCGCCCGGACCTCGATAAGCCCCATTTGGGGGCGGCACGGAACTCATGAGGCTAATCGTATTATGGGACAGCCTGACTGGCTTGTGCCGCCTGTGGTTTTCATCAACGCTAAGCCGCTCCGGTGGGTGTGGTTCCCGAGGTAAAGATGGCTGCGACGGCTGTCAACCGCTCTTCGGGCGGGTGGTCCATAAAGTTGGCTTCGCAGTGGGAGCTAAATGCCGTATTTTGAGCGGCAGTTGCGGCATGGCGAGGTGGTCAAATGGCTACAGGCTTTTGACCATCAGATATGGATTGCTGCACGCCGGACTATCTCTTACCCCCTAGGAGCCTGTCGGAGAT
>PMYF01000358.1 GCA_003171295.1 Acidobacteriota bacterium
GGATATGCTCTGGCCGGCGTTTTCGTCCTCATCAGGAAATCCAATATATGAACGGCGCCCTTTCCCTCACGAATACGAGACGGTCAGCCGCAAGCCCCGTTCTGACAATCGTCCGCCCTCGACCCAGCGGCAGGCAAAAGCGGTGCGGGTTTGCCCCGCTACCCCTAGAAACCCATGGTCGATAATCTTCATGTCGCTGTTAGAGTTTCGGCCTTGGCTTCTATGGACCGCACGATATCCTGGATGGTATCCACTTCCCTTTCCTCGAAATACGCCTCTCCACACTGCTCGCACACCCAGGCTGGAACAGCATCCAGCATGAGGTGACAACCTTTACGGTCAATATGAAAGGGCGTTGTGGCTCGCCGCATCTGGCCTTGGCAATGGATGCATTTCATCTCTTCACCCTCACCCTGAAGTCTTCTGACCATTCATGCTCATCGGGGAGATACGCGGTTATGACTGCCAGATAGTCCTCCTTGGGCGCACAGCAGACATGCACGGCACGTTCTCCATCACCCATACCCAACATCAAGCAACTGTGCCCTCTCGGGTCTTCTGGATAATCCTCGATTACATCGCCTTGTGCAATTACCTGGCGGACTTCCAACCGGCTTATCATCCGGTCGGGCCGCAGCATCTGCCGCAATGCATGAGGCAGAAACAACACTTTCTTCTGTGCTGCCGCCCGAACCTGGTTCGGGATGTCCCCGTGTCTATCCATAGCCTGCATCTTACCGGAAGGCCGCCCGAGGCTCAATCATGTTTGAATGTCGAACTCAGAAATAACCGGCGCGAGTCGCGTAGCGGCGAAGCGTCCGAGACGACTGCCGGGTTCGCCCGCCCGACGATGCCCAACGAGCGCAGTTCAGGCCGGCTGCGCATGCAAACGCACACCGAGCGCGCGCGCCACTTTCAGCACGGTAGCGAAGCTCGGGTTGCCGTTCTCGCCAAGCGCCTTATAGAGGCTCTCACGGCTCAGTCCGGCATCGCGCGCAACCTGAGTCATGCCTTTTGCTCGGGCAATATCGCCAAGGGCGCGCGCAATGCCGACGGCATCGTCGGGCGCTTCGACAAACCAGGCATCCAGATACGCGGCCATTTCCTCTGGGGTTCGCAGTTGTTCCGACACGTCGTACGGTACGGTCTTTGTCTTCGGTGAAGACTTGGTCGCAGTTCTTGGCATGGCTAGATACTCCTAAAGGCTATTGGCCAGCAAAATGGCTGCCTTGATGTCCTGCTGTTGCGTGGACTTGTCACCTCCGGCCAGTAGGACGATGACCACCCCGCCACGCTCAATGTAGTAGACCCTGTACCCAGGGCCGAAGTCGATCTTGAGTTCACACACACCGTCGGTGAGCGTACCATGTTGGCCGGGGTTCCCATGAACAAGACGATCAACGCGAACCTGGACTCGAGCACGCCCGGAGCGATCCTTGAGCGAGTTGATCCAGTCTCGATAGACCTCAGTCATCAGCACGCGCATCGGCAGAGTGTATCCCACGGGATACTCTTGTCAATGGGAATATTATGGCGACCCGATTGGGCTATCGCGGAAGGACCGCCGTAATACGTGGTTAGCAAAGTGAACTCATTTCACCACCGCCTGCGCGGCGGCTATTGCGATCCAGCGGAGCACGACGTGGTGCAGGGCGTCATGGGCGTCGAGCCGGGGTTGGCGAGGCATCGGCGGTCCGCCCTCCGTGCGGGGTGGATTCTACCCGAATCCCTGTTATTCCACTTCGTCAACAACCTCCCACATCATTAGGCTGAACCAGTATCTCGGAGACGTCACCTACGTACTTCCCTTGTGAACCATTTTCGAAATACGCGTATGCGTGGCCAACTGCTCCGGACCGCCCGAGCGCAGCAACGCCGCGCGCCAAGTCGATGCGGTAGATTGGTGGATCGTAGTCAGGGCCAAGGAAGAACTGCATCTTGGCCTGCACAGAGCCCTCAGTCCATTCGACAAGCACGATGTGGATTGGCCTGTCTGGCCTGTGGGCATCTGACTCACGTTGGATTATGGAACCTCTATCCTCTCGGAAGAAGTCGTCCCTGTTCCCGCCATGACGTATAAACTGTCTCACAGCCGAGAACTCAGACTCTCCGCCTGAAACCTTGGTCGACGAAGCCAGTAGGTAGTGGAAGCCGATCTTGGCCAATGTCCGAAAGTACTTGTCAGTCACTTGGACACGGGCTGCCGCATCACTGACGGTCTCGGTTGGTTGACCTGAAGTCCAGGCCACACCCGTACTGATCCCCTTCGTGAGGCCGATGACCCATTCCTTCTCGTCGTCATCTGCAAAAACGTAAACGTCCTTCGCTTTGATCCCGAGAGCGGATACCGCCTGCTTGAGATGGTCTGGGCTAGACATCCAGCTTTGGATCCGGATGGGATGGCTTACACCGCTCGTGTCCACCACGACGACTTGCCTGACTTCACGAACGGTCCTCTCGCCTGGATTGAACTGCCAGAGGATTTCTACGCCCAGTCCCAGATGTGCCGCCACGAGGTCGATCGCGGGAGCCCCCGCGCTACCTCGGTCAAATGGATTCACTTTGTGGTGTGTATCTCTGCCCAAGACCCCATAGTACTGCCTGAAGAAGGCTTCCGGTCCAGCGCGGCAGAATTGTTCTTCCACCTGACCGATTGCGCCATTACATGACTTGCAGACGCCCTCTGCGATCAAGGGTTCGCCTCGAAACTCTCCAAGGCACGCAGGGAGAGGGTGCTCCAGGCTGAATGGCCCTTCTGAGCAACAGTAGATGCATGTTGTTGTCATAGGGTTAGCCTTATATTCGGTCGGCATAACGTTCAAGGTAAGCGGTTGGGTGGAAGCGGGCAAAGCCCGTTGTAAGCCAGTCCCTCTTGACCGCAATGTTAGGCATGGGTTACCCCTGAGCAGTGCGTGACAAACAACTGGATGTTCATTGGCGTAACTCTCGATTGCGGCAAAGATGCGCCTACCGGCAGACGCATTGCCGGCCATTGCAACAAACGCGAGATTGCCTTCATGGGCTGCAACAGCCGTGTGCGCATAGCCCAGGCTATCCTTGAGGTCGGCGAATAGGTCAATCCATTTTCGGTGCGGCCGATGCTGGTAGACAACAACGGCCGACGTCTTCGGCAGCCGGGAAAGAAAGTGTCTTAGCTCTAAGTGGCGTACCCACTTTCGTCCGTGTTGTGTCTTCGTTTCAAAACCGTTGTCGGGATCGAAGAATACGACTGCGTTATCAAGTCTTTCGGGCTCGAAGCTAGCCCAATATTTAGCCCGCTGGTTGCCGGAGCCAATGTACTCGGAGGGGGCGAATAGCGAAACGCGAAATGATGGCGCGTTTTGCTCGGCAGACCCAAGGGCGGTAATGCCTTCTAGCGAGCGCGGCTCCTTCTTTAGTGAGGTAACAAAAGGACGAATGAAGTCCCTACACTTAAACCATTGGTGCGGCGTATGCCCTTCGTTTGAGTTTTCGATGTCCGGTGTCAGCATCGGTACGAAAGCCAACACGTCGAAGTAGGGTGACGACTTTGTACATATCC
>PMYF01000135.1 GCA_003171295.1 Acidobacteriota bacterium
GACTTCGACTTCTTCACCGCAGAACACGCCCAAGAGGCCTACAGGGATGAGCAGGAAATAATCAGGACGGGCCAGCCGTTGGTTGACAGGGAGGAGAAGGAAACCTGGTCGGATGGCCGTATGACCTGGGCCTCGATCACGAAGATGCCCCTGCGTGACGCCTACGGGAACATCATCGGAACATTCGGCGTCTCCCGCGACATCACCGAGCGCAAACGGGCGGAAGCTGAGCATGTCCGCCTGGTAACCGCCATCGAGCAGTCGGCGGAAGCCGTAGTGATTACCAAGACCACCGGTGACATCGAGTATGTCAACCCTGCCTTCACCCGTATCACAGGGTATAGTTGCGAGGAGGTTCTGGGACAGAACCTCAGGATACTGAAATCGGGCAAACAAGACCTGGCGTTTTACCAGCAGCTTTGGGCGACCATTCTCAAAGGAGAAATCTGGCATGGCGAAGTGATCAACCGGAAAAAAGACGGGAGTCTTTACACCGAGGCAATGAACATCGCCCCGGTGCGAAATCCGGCCGGTGAAGTCGTTAATTTCATCGCCACGAAACAGGATGTAACAAAGCGCAAGTCTATGGAAGCCCAGCTTCTCCAGGCAGCGAAAATGGAAGCGATCGGCCGACTGGCCGGGGGGGTAGCTCACGATTTCAATAACTTGCTGACCATCATTTCTGGTTACGGTCACCTCTTGCAGGAACGCCTGAGTCCCCAGGACCTCGGCCATGTGGAAGAAATCCTTAAAGCCAGCGACCGGGCGGCCGCGCTTACGCGGCAACTGCTTGCCTTCAGCCGGCGCCAGATTCTGGCCCCGCAGGTCCTGGACTTGAACTCGCTTGTTGCCAATCTGGAGAAAATGCTGAGGCGACTGATCGGCGAGGACATCGAGTTGACAACCGTTCAGCAGTCCGGTTTGGGGCGGGTGAAAGCCGACCCCGGGCAAATCGAGCAGGTCATTATCAACTTGGCTGTGAACGCACGCGATGCCATGCCCCAAGGTGGCAAGCTCACAATTGAGACTGCTAATGTCAAGCTGGATGAGACCTATGCGCGAAGCCATGCGGGGATTACCCCAGGTCCGCACGTGATGCTGGCCGTGAGTGACACGGGGCTAGGGATGGATCCCGAGACCCTGGGAAGCATTTTTGAGCCTTTCTTCACAACCAAGGAAAAAGGCAAAGGGACGGGACTTGGCCTTGCCACGGTGTATGGTATCGTTAAACAGAGTGCAGGCAGCATATGGGTTTACAGCGAGCCCGGCCAAGGGACGACGTGTAAGATTTACCTTCCCTGCATCGAAGAACCTATGCCAGAGGCGGAACCAGCAAAAGTGCGCGCTGAACTGGCCAAGGGTTCAGAAACCATCCTCGTGGTCGAGGACGAGGAAGGCGTCCGGTCGCTGGTGTGCGAGACACTAAAGTCCAAAGGCTACAACGTGCTGGATGCAAGGGGACCAAGCGAGGCGCTTACGATCGTTGAACACTATGTAGAACCGATTCATATGCTGCTAACCGATGTCGTGATGCCCCAAATGAGCGGTAAGGAGTTAGCAAAGCGTTTATCCACCGTTCGTCCCGGGGCGAAGGTACTCTACATGTCAGGGTACACGGATGATGCCATTGTCCGCCATGGTGTCCTGGAGGCCGGCACGTTCTTTCTCCAGAAACCNNTTTGTGCCAAGTATCCTGCTGCGGAAAGTCCGGGAGGTTCTGGATACGAAGCTAGGAGATCAACGTTAGACGGCCAAAAGCGCAAGCAAGTCGAGAGAAAAGGTGCCTCTCACCCACCCAAGCGAGGTCCGAGGGAACCATACGTGCATCCCTAAAGCCCGCGGCGGCTGAAGTAACTTCGTTCAAGAACCTCGAGCGAGATTCGCTTGGCAGGGCAGAGTTTTATTTCAACAGCGCTTCGCCAGAGGTAGAGAAACAGTGTGGGGAGGGGGTCGGACGGGGACAACCGCAGAGCGTTACATCGGGGGCGCAGCAGACCAGCTCGAGCTGCTCGTGTCCACGGGTTCGGTTCGAAGCTCAGGGGGAGGTAACACGAATGAGCGTAACGAATGATGATTCAGGAAATCCTGAGCATGTACACGAGGGAACGGTGGCGACAAACCCTGGAGAAAAGAATTCTCCGTTGGTCATAGTTGCTATCGACGACGACCCCGCTATCCTCAGGTTCTACGAAACGACTTTGGGCAGCATGGGCGTCCGCCTGGAAAGTTCTACCGATCCGAGGGAGACCTTGGAGCTAATAGCTGCTCAAGACCCGAGCCTGGTGATTCTGGATCTGACCATGCCAGGCATAGATGGGATGGAGCTCCTCCACCGCATCAAAAGTCGCGACCCGCAGACGCGCGTTGTCATGATTACCGGCAACTACACCATTGACACGGCGGTAAAGGCCATTCAGGAAGGCGCGATCGATTATGTCTGCAAACCTGTCAGTGTGGAAAAAGTGCGTGAACTGGTCGCACGTGTGCGGAGCCGGGTGGACCAGGAAGCGCGAGCCACTGCCCTGGAACGAGAACTGGTTGAGGTATGCAACCTGGAGGGCATCATAGGCCGCAGCCCAGGCATGCTGGAGGTCTTCGACCTGATTCGCCGGGTGGCCCCGCACTTCCGCACGGCGCTCATTACGGGTGAAACGGGAAGCGGAAAGGAGATTGTGGCCCGGGCTCTGCACAACCTCAGTTCTGGCAAGAACCAGCGCTTTACCGTTTTCAAATGCGGAGCCTTGGCTGACGATGTGGTGGACAACCAACTGTCAGGCCACCGTGGCGGGGCTTCTGCAGGTGCGGTGGCCGATGAAGCGGGGCTTTTCGAATGGGCCAGTGGTGGAACGGTCTTCCTAGACGAGGTCGGAGAACTGAACGCAGCGGCGCAATCCAAACTCTTGCAGGTCCTTGAGAAGGGCGAGGCCCAGGAACTGGGCTTGCCGCAAACCCAACAAGTGAATGTCAGGGTAGTTGCGTCCACAAGTCGGGATTTG
>PMYF01000573.1 GCA_003171295.1 Acidobacteriota bacterium
CCCGTTTCGGACCTTGATCAGCACGTTGGTGAGCCGCCACCTTGGGCGCAGGCGGGAATCTTCTATTCTTTGCAGGAGCGTCGCGGTTTCGTTGTTGGGAGCCATCAGGTGTTGCGATTCTAGGGGGATCAACTAACTGGGGCGCGCCTCAGGCCGAGCCCCGATAGCGGGTTCTTTCCATATTGACGATTGGCGCCGAGCCCTGTTCGGCCGCAGGACTTACGCTAGCAGCGTGCGCGTGGGTTTGTCAATAGAGTTATTAGCCGTGTTGCTCACGGGTTGGCAATACTTTTCTGGAAAGCGCCTAAGTGTCCGACATGGTTCCTGCGCGCCACCCCGCAGCGAGAACGCGATGATTTCCCAATAGGGGCGGTTCGTGAACCGCCCGCCCGAAAACGTACGTGATGGTTGACCGGGGCGGCTCGCGAACCGCGAAAACGTGCGCGATTGTGGCCCTGGTGACGCAGGCTCGTGATTCAGGGCCAGGCTGTGGGGTCCATGTGGTGTGGCTTGAATCTTGCCTTCCTTTTACAAAGTGATTGGGTTGGGGGCCAGAAGTTCCCGGGAGACCGCCCGTGGCTGAGGCCCGACCAGATTTCGGCAGCGAGAGGAGTAGGGGAAGGGAAAGTGTCGGAGGAATCGGTCGGAAAAGCGGCAGTTTCTGGCTACGGGACTCGCTGGAGAGATAAAGCTGACCCCATCCGTGGTCGTGGAAGCAGCCAGCACTGAAAACTCGACTGAACCTTGCGTTCAGAAGCGGTCGGGTGTAGGTTACCGGTCGTCCGGAAATTGAAAACGAAAATTTCAGTTGAGGACCCGCGCAAATCGCAGCATCGGCACCTGGCCCACCGCGCCATGTTTGCGCTTACCTGCGAGCGGCAAATCCAACGCGTTTGTTGCCAGGCGTGAAAGCAACGAATCACGCGGGCAGACTGCGACTTCGCTCACACGCCAAGCCGCGGCACATATGCACCGGCCAGAAGCTGGCGCAAAGTCTTTGATCGCCAAGGGGCAGAAATGAATCGAATCACCCGCCGGGAATTTCTGGCGATCGGCGCAATTCCAGTGCTTGCTCCGAGCTTGGCAATCGGGCTGGAACGACGCGGGGGGGAGTCCCTAGGTGCCCGCATCACCATGCAACTGGGGCGTCCTACCCTGTTTCTGGATGGCCAGCCGGCGCTGCCCGATATATATGCGCTGGGACATTGCCCCGGTTACCGCTTCGCCTGGGAAGAGAGAGCGCAATACAGCATCGCCGAATTTGCAGGTGCCGGCGTGCGGCTTTTCCAGGCGGAGGTTTGGATGGAACAGCTCTGGACCTCCGAGCGGCAGTTTAGCATTGAGCCCGCCAGGAAACAGATTCGCGGCATTCTGGACGCCTACCCGGAAGCTGCGGTCATGCTGCGGCTGCAGGTTAATTCACCGTCCTGGTGGAACCAGGCGCATCCGGAAGAATGTGTGCAGTGGGCGAACGGATCTCTGGAAGATCCGCCACGCTGGGGGCTCCCCTCCCTGGTACCTATGGAATTTGACCTCCGGCGAGTGCCGCGTCACAGCTTGGCTTCCCAACGCTGGCTTGATGAGTGCGGCGCGAAAACCCGCGAGTTCTGCCGGGCCCTGGCCGCGACGCCTGAGGGCGAGGCGCTCTTCTGCGTTCAGGTGGCCGCCGGGGTTTACGGCGAATGGCACTACTACGGTTTCATTGACAACGAACCCGATACCGGTTCTGCCATGACAAGCCATTTTCGCGAGTGGCTGCGGGCGAAGTACCGTACCGACCAGGCGCTGCAGAGGGCGTGGAATGACCGCGACGCTTCTCTGGCCGGGGCGGCCGTTCCCGGCACAGAAGAACGGATGCGTTGTGACGGATATCTTCGCAACCCGCTGCGCGACCGCAAAGTCATTGACTACTTGCACTGCCAGCACCAGGCCGTCACGGACGCCTTCATCCATTTCTGCCGAACCGTGAAGGAAAGCTGGCCGCGCCCCATCGTGACCGGCGGCTTTCACGGGTATTGGTTCACGATGTTCGGGCGCATGGGCATGGGTGGACACCTGGAAATCCGGCGGGCGCTGGAGTCACCCTATGTGGACGTGCTTTGCGCGCCGCAATCGTACAACCACCTGGGGCTGGGGATGCCCGGAATGTCGCGCGGCGTGACGGATTCGGGACGGCTGCACAGCAAGTTGTGGCTCGACGAAATGGATTCTTCGCCGGAGACATGGGATCTAAGGATCGCGGATCAGCAGCAGGCTCGCGCCAATAGTGTGGCCATTCTCCGCCGCAACGTCCTCGGCCCGTTCAGCCGGGGAATGGGGCTCTGGTATTACGACCTGGTTTGCGAGCGAGAACCCCAGCCATCTGGCGGAGCAGCCGGCTGGTGGGACTCGCCGGAGATGCAGGAGGAGATTGCGAAGCTCGGGAAACTTCAGGCCGACCGTTACCGCCGGCCCTTCGCGTCCGGAGCCGATGTTCTGCTGGTCTTCGACACGGAGTCGTTTTATTACACCGCCCACAATGGCAATCTCGACCCCGTCTCGACGGAATTGGTGGACGGCACCACGGCCGACCTCTTCCGCAGCGGCGCGGCGTTCGATATGGTGTACCTCTTTGACCTGGAGAAGCTCGATTTGCGGCCCTACAAGGCCGTGATTTTTGCCAACACTTTCTGCATCAATCCCAGCCAGCGGAACCTTATCCGAACCCGAGTGGCGCAAGACGGCAGGCACCTGTTCTGGTCGTGCGCTCCGGGCCTGATCGACGGCGCCACATCGGACCCGGAAGGAATCTCGGGGCTGATTGGAATCGGAGTGGTTTCCGTCAAGACCTCTCCGGCGCGCGTGGTGGTTCAAACTGCGGGCGCTCCTGCCTGCACGTTTGGGTTCGAGCGGGCCATCGAACCGCTATTCGCCGCTCAGGACGTCGATGCCACGGTACTCGGGAAACTGCAAGGGAGCGAGCACGCTGGCCTGGCGCGGAAGCGGCTGGCGGGTCACACGGCATGGTTCTCCAGTGTTCCTCTGCGCGACCCAAACTTGCTGCGGTATCTGCTGCGAGAAGCCGGCGTGCACATTTACGATGATCAGGGCGACGTCGTCTATGCCGGCAGCGGCATGCTGATCGTGCACTCGGCTTCGGGCGGACCTCGCGCGCTAACGCTGCGCAATGGGCGGCGAATCGAAACCAAACTGCCGGCCGCCTGCACCTGGGTATTCGACTCCGAAACGGGCGAGAAATTAATCTGATTTCAATTGACTCGTACAGAATGGTGCGACTCCCCGTCGACTCTTTATCGCGACCCGCCTTACACGGATTTCACCGGCATCTTCACGATATCGTCCACGGCCGCGGTTTCGCGGGTCACGAAGGGCTCGCCGTAGCGCACGCCGATCATCAATCCAAAGTGGCGGGCTTCTGACCCCATACGCGCGTTGATATCGGCGCGGGAAGGGAAGAGGTTCTGCATTTCCTTATTGGGGGAAAACTGGGAAGCGAAACAAAAGATGGCTTTGAGTTTCTTGTTAAACTGCTCGGTAATGTCCACGACAAAGGTGGGCCGGACGGTGGGCACGTACTGGGAAGCGTAGATGATCTTGAAGGGGCGGTGCGGCTTGTGCTCCAGGGGCAGCTTGGCGAGGCCAGCCAGGAAACACGCTTCGTACCCGAGGCGCCCGGTGGTGTAATGGTCCGGGTGGCGGCCTTCCCAGTAAGGCAGTATGACCGTGCGCGGGCGTAACTCGCGAATCTTCTGTGCCACCTTCAGCTTGTTGGCGCGCGTGTTCTCGACCCCAGCGTCGGGAATATGAAGGTTCTCCCGGTAAACGACCCCCAGCGCCTGGGTGGCACGGTGCGCTTCCTTGGCGCGCAGGGGCGCGTCGCCGCGGGTGCCCGTTTCGCCGGCGGTAAGGTCGAGTATCCCCACGCGATACCCCGCTTCCACCATCTTGATGATAGTGCCTCCGCAGGTGATTTCAACGTCGTCCGGGTGGGCAGCAATGGCCAGAATATCAACTTCGATCATCCAGTTTGCCTCCTCGTCCTTGCAGCGGTGCGAGGCGCCGGAGAAATTCCCGCTCGTCAAGGTGGTATTTGAACGCCTTACGGCCGTTGATGAAGACGACGGG
>PMYF01000969.1 GCA_003171295.1 Acidobacteriota bacterium
GGTATGAACAACGCCGACCAGACGCGATGGATTATCCAGATCAGCACGAGACTCAGGCATATCCAACCTATAGCGACAACTGCGCCCTGTTGCCACGTCTTGTCCGCCTCCGGAGATTCCTGGTTCAAGATGTTCATAGCTAGAGTGAACGTGGCAGGATGGCGCCAAATTGGCTACGCAGCCATCCGAAGCCCCGCTGCAAAGCCACTACTCAACGCAGTCCTCTCCGCATTTCCGTCACAAGAGGTAAGCCGGAAAACTGGGTTCCCACTCACCACCTTACCGCGATCGGTTTACAGGCTGCCCTGTAAGAGGTCCTCGAAACTGGAACTGAAGCTTCGTGTGGGCGCGAACGAGGACATCGCTAAAACGCGGCCAGTCGCGGCGGTACCAAATCGCCCGTCTTCGCACAATCCCCCTTAGAAGTGAAGGCAATATTCTCGCATGGCGTCATGAGGGTGTCAACGGGACATGACACGGGACATGCCCCACTTCGCTCTGGTGCCGGTGCGCGTCGCACAACTGCGGACGGCCGGTGCCGGTCTCGCTGGGGCGCCTCTATGCATCCGCTGACATCCTGGCGATGGTGAACGTCGATCCACAGGACCCGCCGAAAGAGCTGATCCGCCTCACTACGCGATTTGATATACTCAGGACGGAGCTGCGGCTTTGTTTCGTATGCAGCGCAAGACTCGCGACCTTCTGGTGAGCGACCTCGGAAGAACCGGCCGTGTTGCCGCTGGCACGGTATCTCATCCATGACATGCGCAAGCTGGCTCAGAGTGCGGAACCCGCGGCGGAACTCACCGCGGGCAGAGGAGCCAGCCGCATAGCCGGCCCGCATGCTGCCATGGACCCGTTGAACTGCCACTCCCGCCTGCCGCAAACGCCGGTCCCCTTCCGCGTCGTGGTCCTGATGCCGGTCTATCAGGACTGGGAGTGCGCCGCTCTCCTGTGCAAGAGTCTCGACAAGGAACTCGGGCGGCTACGTGCTGTGGACGTGCAAATCCTCTTGGTTGATGATGGGAGCCCGCATGGGATCGATTCTTGGCCCTCTCTTGAGTGTCAGACGGTTGTTCAGATAAGTTCGTTGCGGCTACGGACGAACGTAGGGCACCAGCGGGCCATCTGCATCGGTCTCTGCTACATTCACGATCACGTGTCCTGCGATGCCGTCCTGGTCATGGATGCCGACGGCGAAGACCGGCCGGACCACGCGGTTCGGTTGATCGAGCTTGCGCGGTCCCATCCCGACTCTGTCCTCTTTGCGGAACGTCGCAAGCGCCAGGAACATTTGGCGTTTCGCATTGGTTACGCGCTGTTTCGAATCGCGCATCGTCTTCTGACAGGCATCCCGGTGCGGGTGGGTAATTTCAGCATTATTCCCTTTATAATTCTGAAGCGCCTGACCTGTATGCCGGAATTGTGGAACCACTTTGCAGGCGCCGTGTATAGATCCAGAGCTCCCTTCGAGTGTCTTCCGATGGATCGAGGACGGCGCCTGAGTGGGCAGTCGCACATGGATCTCGCATCCCTGGTTGCACACGGACTTGGTGGCATCGGAACTTTCCATGCAATGGCTGCAACGCGCATCCTGATTTCGACTGCGATTTGCTTAGTTCTCATCTCGGGGGCGCTTTTCGTGATAGCCGGGATCCGCCTTATGACCAACTGGGCCATCGCGGGTTGGGCAACGTACACCACAGCTTTGATTCTGCTATTAGCGGTACAACTTGCTGCCGGAGCGTTCAACCTCGTATTTACGCTGATCTCGAATCGGAGCAATATGCCATTTGTGCCGAGCCGCGACTATTCCGTGTTTGTGGACAAGGTCGACTCTTTATGACCGGCGGGGATGGCTTTGCGTATCCAGGTCAGGAATTAGATATCTTCGCAGCCGCGTCGCACTGGAAGGCATATTGGGCATCGCGTATTCGCCCCTGGGTACGGGGCGACGTCCTGGAAGTAGGCGCGGGCCTGGGGGCCAATACGGCCTTCCTGCAGAACAGCGATGTCTGCTCCTGGCACTGCGTCGAGCCCGACCCGGGCCTCGCTGGTAGGCTAGCGAACGCGGTGGCGCGTCTACGAGTCTGCTCGGTAAGCAGGGGAACGATCGCCAGCGTAGTGGGACATCAGTTCGATTTGATCCTTTACATTGACGTTCTCGAGCACATCGAAGCAGACCGCTGCGAACTTGCCACCGCTGCGGACCTGCTTCGGGAGGGCGGCCACATAGTCGTGGTGGCGCCTGCGCACCAGTTCCTCTTCGGCGAATTCGATGCCGCTATAGGCCATTTTCGTCGCTATAACAGGGCCTCATTACGCGCCTGTTCGCCTCCGGATTGTCAGCTACGGGCGATGTGGTACCTGGATTGCATCGGCATGTTCGCCTCGGCGGCAAACAGGATCTTGCTGAGGCAGAGCCAGCCAACCGCAACACAGATCCGAAGGTGGGACAGCTACATGGTGCCACTATCGCGAGCGATCGACCCACTCCTCCGGTATTCCGTCGGCAAGACAATCTGCGCCGTGTGGGAACGTGCCTGCGAACCGGGTACCTGCCGGCGTCAGCGCGGCTGACGTCCTCAACCAGGGCGCCACTATTTCTTCGACTCCGCGATGAATTCTGCCGCGGCGCAAACGATAATAGCGCTCGAGGGATCCGCGTAATGTGCGTCAGCGTTGGAAACAATCCTTCACCACAATGGACTACCCACAAAAAGTAACCTGACGCTCTCTTCCTTGCCGACGGTAATTCCGAATCCGTGTCATTTCTTGAGGACCAGCAAACACGATGGCCCGGGGGACGCTTCCAACTCTGTTTTCCCGCCGACGACTCTCGCGCGGTATGCGTCGGCGAATAGAGTGTGAGTAAGCACTATAATGTCGTACTCATTTGCGGAGATCGGTGCGCCGATCGCAACGTCTGGCTCGCCTTCGAAATGGAACCGCGCCGGGTAGCTGAACGCACCTCTGAATGGTCCCAACTCACATAAATACCGGACGGTAGGCGTGGCGTTAGGTTGAATAAAGAACCTAAGCTCCTTGGCGTTGGGTAGACCGGCGAGACCTGTGAGATGGGAAGCGATGGTTTCATAATAGGGACGCTCCACACGAACGGCTTGCCTCAATTGCAAAGACCAGGCCACGGCGAAGCATGTAGCCGCCGCGATAGCCAGGGTCTTCCGCGGCCAGGCTGCAGCCTCTTGGCAAAGGCAAATACTCGCCGCGACTATGATCATCGCCAGGCAGCACGCGGAAAGTGACTGGTACCCTATGGACCAACGAGTATGCACTGCCCAAGGCAGCACGCCAGCCAGGGAAGCCAGAGCGGTGAGAGTCACCGACAATGCACAAAACACCGCCGTTCGCCCGACCAAAGAGCGGAGCCCGGCAAGAGAGCGAGGGCCTAGCCAGAAGAAAAGCGGAGCAGCGACAAGAAATAGCGTAATCGGAAGGGTATCGGACCCGAGGACGTTTTCACGGAGCAGGGC
>PMYF01000339.1 GCA_003171295.1 Acidobacteriota bacterium
TGAACGATTTTGAAGTGCTATCATGCTGGAGAAAATGCCCCTGACGTGAAGAAGCAGTCGGGAGCGTGCCGGCCATAGCAAGAAGTTGGCGTGGGCGGTTGAGTCGCGCACTAATCCTGCCGTCAAGGACGGACACCATGATGAAGATATCTGCCCGGAGATGGGGTTTTCTCCTCAGCCTGACCGCGTGCACTTGCATTGTCGGTCCGTGGCGAGCGGCGAAGGCTGAAGACGTGGCCTGGCAGGCGGGCGCCGAAAAGGAGGAGGCGCAGAGGACGGCCTGGTATAGAGAAGCCAAATTCGGCATGTTCATCCATTGGGGTCCATACTCCCTCGCCAGTGTGGAAGCTTCGTGGCCCATTATGGAGCCCGAGAGCCATTGGTCTATCAGCGAAGGCGAGTACGTGTCGCTCTTCAAGCGATTCAACCCCGAAAAATATGACCCCAAGAGCTGGGTGGATTTGGCCAGGGAGGCCGGCCAGCGCTACGTGGTGTTCACGACCAAACATCACGATGGGTTCTGTATGTTCGACTCGGCCTTGACCGACTATAAGGTGACCAACACGCCCTATGGCAAGGACGCGACGGCCCTGCTCGCGAAAGCGGCCCACGACGCCGGAATGCCTTTGGGCTTTTATTACTCACCTCCCGATATGCATCACCCTGGCTATCGTGATATCTCCCAACCTGTCCGGGACACCTGGCGTGGCGAGCCAACGCGGCCGGGGTGGGCGAGCTACCTCAACTACATGGAAGGCCAATTGCGCGAACTTCTCACGCAATACGGGCCGGTCACCGTGATCTGGTTCGACGGCCTCAAGGACCCGGAAAAATTTGATGGGCAACGGTTTCTGAAGCTGATCCACGAACTGCAGCCCGCCACTTTGGTGAACAACCGGCTTGGCCTGTCCGGCGATTTCGCCACCCCCGAACAAACTATCCCGGACCGGATTCCAACCAAAAGTGCAGCCCAGAAGTCGGAGGACATTGAGGTGCCCCATGGCCCAGGTCCGGCGCCGATGCCGGCTTCCCGCGATTTTCAGCTCTGGGAAACCTGTATGACGATCAATGATACCTGGGCGTATAATAAGAACGACCGGAAATTCAAGTCCGTTCAAGAACTTATCCGGGACCTGGTCAATGTGGCAAGCAAGGGAGGGAACTTCCTGCTGGACGTCGGCCCGACTCCGGAAGGGACCATCCAGCCGGAATTCGTGGAGCGACTCCAGGCGATCGGAAAGTGGATGAAGGTCAATGGGGACTCCATCTATGGGACAACCTACGGTCCCTGGCAGAACCTGCCGTTCGGGAAGACTACCGCCAAGGGACAGATCGTTTACCTGCACGTGTTCAACTGGCCATCGAAACCACAACTTGATTTGCCCGGGCTGGGGGCTGCCGTCCGGCAGATTACTGTCCTTGTGACAGGACGGAAGGTTCAGTTTCAGCAGGCGAAGGGACGATTGACCATCGCCGTTCCACCCCACGCGCCGGATCCCGATGATAGCGTCTTCGAGATCGACACCCGCTAGAATGGCGGCCCCGTGGCGGCGGTGACTCGATCGCCGTCTTGCGTCCAACGTTTTCGTATGCCGGGAATGTCGCGGAACAGGCTTTTGCCGGCTTGGGTACGGGCACTAAACGGGAGCATTGCAAGCCGGGGCGGCGTGTCGTATATTACGTCTCCTCGGGATATGGAAATCCCGAGTTCGGTTGTCTCACGGTAAAAGGGCTCGGCGGGTTCTGTCAGTCCGAGCCTACAATTTCCATGAACCGCGCGGACCCGTGTCCGCTCGTCGCTTGGGCGGAGGGGCGGAGACCGTCTCGAACCTGCGGCGTGGGGATCTTATACAAGCCCGAAAGGGATTGGCCCGAACCGCACCTAACTGTATGGGGAGTTATCCGGATGGCAAAACTCAATGCTCGAGACCGCCTTTTGCGGGCCATGCATCACCAGCGGCCTGATTACGTTCCGTGTTGTTTCATGAGCTTCACGGCGCTGCGCCGCCGCTGCCAGGAAAATCTCTACGAACTGGTCAAGGCTGAAAGGGCGATGGGCTTGGATTCGTTTCTCTTCATTCCCACCCTGCCTCGGCCCCAGCGCCCGGAACATCCGGAGCTGCGGGGCTTGCCGGTGCGCTTCCACCCTGCAGTGGGAATGAAAGAGTGGCGGGAATACGTTCCCGGCCAGCACGCAACCCTGCACAAAGAGTACTCCACTCCCGCGGGCAAGCTCGAGACCAGTGTTCGCGTCTCCGACGACTGGCCGCACGGTGATCACATCCCCTTTGTGGACGATTACCAGGTGCCGCGCGCCCTCAAGCCTCTGTTCACCGGCGAGGCGGGGGAGCTCGAAGCCTTGCGTTTCTTGCTGACCCCGCCTCACCCCGATGACGTCGCGCAGTATAAGGCGGAAGCCGAGCGCGCCCACGTCTTCGCGCGGGAACAGGGCGTTCTGCTGGCAGGCGGCTGGGGTGTGGGCGTGGATATGGCGGATTGGTTTTGCGGGTTTGAGAACCTGATGCTGCTTGAGCACGACCGGCCCGCCCTGGTCGAGGAACTTCTGGAACTGATCCACGTTTGGAACCAGCAGCGCATGGCTGTGGTGCTTTCGGGAAAAGTGGATCTGTTCATTTACCGCGCCTGGTATGAGGGCTGCGATTTCCTGACTCCCCGCTTCTACCATGAAACCATCCTGCCGCGCCTCAAGAGCGATGCCGCCCTCGCGCATGAGCACGGCGCGCTCTTTGGTTACATCTGCTCGAGCGGCGTCATGCCTCTGGTGGACGACTATCTGGAGGCGGGAATTGATGTCCTCATCGGGATCGATCCCATTCAGGGCACCCATACGGACCTGGGGTCATTCAAGAAGAAAACCAGCGGGCGCATCTGTTTGTGGGGTGGGGTTTCCGGCGCCGTGACCGTGGAAATGGGCGAAGCGGAAGATGTCCGCGCGGCCGTGCGCAAGGCCATCGAAACACTTGGTCCGGAGGGCTTTATCCTTTCGCCGGTCGACAATATCACCGTGGATGCGCCCCGGACGTGGCGGAACCTCGAAGTGTTCATCGATGAATGGCAACGCCGACGAGTGCTGCGGTGATTGCATCCTGCCCACCGCCGTTCCGTCCAGCCAGGAAAGTAGGGAGGGGTTAGTGTCCCTGCCACGAAAATCATTCCGGCCGAAATGATGGGCCTGCTTAAGCGTCGCAGCGAACCTTTCCGCGGCGCTTGGGTTAAACTTTCATCCGCCCTCGGGATCACAAACCTCCCCCGGGGCTTGGCCGCGGCGACGACGCCTTGCGGTCATCAGAGGGCGAGGAATCCGGCAACAAATTGAGGATGATTTGGAACCACCAGTTTGGTTGATAGGTGATCTGGACCGGAGCCCCGCGCAGCTTGCCCTCCGTGCCAATCAAAATGCCGAAGGACGACTTGCTTTCCGTTTCCTTGCCCACGACTTCGAAGTGGGCTTCCTGGAGTTTTCGATAAGTGGGGTCGAGGCTGGCCCCTCCGCGCCGGGCGACGTGCACAGTTCTCTGCGGCACCGGCTGCACGCCGAGCAGGGTGGCCGTGTAGTGCCGCGCGTTGTAAACATAGCAAAGTGAGGCAGGCACGGGGCGCCCGGCAACCGCATCGTCGACCAACTGCAGCATCGTGGACAAGAATCCCCCCACCCGCGGACATTGCATCTCTCGGGCGCCGTCTAGACGCCGGACCTTTCGGTCTCCGCTGCTCCCCAGTTGTTGCAGGGTGGCTTTTTCGGCCTCTGCGTAATGGTGCAGATCGAAGTCCTGACTCGAAGCATAGGGGACGGTGGTGGAGAGCGCCCGGTTCCCGTCCACGCGGCTGATGATTCCCTCAAAGAGGTGGTTCCCGTGGCTTTTTTCCTTGGAAAGCTCTTGCTGCATGGCGCTCACGGACTGGCCCTTCGACGACTTCATGAAACCCAAAAAGGCGCCCGCGGGCGGCCCGCCTGAGTCTGAGTTGCGCAGAATTTCCGTCCCGGCACCCCAGCGATTGATGGCGTGCGGAGCTTTGGCGGGGTCCGACCCAAAAAGGATCTGAATCATCTGCTGCGGCGGTGCGGCAACTGATTTTCCAATGCGGATATATCCGCCTCCCACATCATCGCTCCCGACCCAGAAGAAAAGCAGGCGCAGCTTGCAGGTCATGACGTAGCGGTACTCAGTGTCAATCTGGCTGTCGCGCTGAATCCAGGCGGCTGCTTCCACCAAGGCTGAGTGGTCGGCAGAGTCCGGACCGGTGGGCGCGTCGGTGATGGCCCGTAATTTCAGGCCGGTTCCCAGGATGAAAACGGGCAAAATGCCCAATGTGAGGCAATGCNNCCATTTGTCAAGGCACCGTCATAGCGAGTTTACCGATTCATTAGTAGTGGGTCAGTTTGCTGTAGCGGCTTTGCGCCGCCACTTGGCGATGTGAAACCGCCGCTACAACACCAAAGCACTTTCCGTTGACAAGCGACCCTCTAAACTTCTCCTTAATTTATCGTCTTACCGCGCTCTCGAGTCTAGGCCCAATGCTGTTCACTTCCTGTGGCAACGGCGGGTGCGGACATGCGCGGGCAGAGGTCAGGGGCCCTCGGCGCCCAGGGTTTGCTCGGTTAGCCGGGAGGGAGAGGCGTGGCCTTGGGCCGGAGCATGGGCCGCTGATCGCAGCTTTTGGAACAGTGCCATCTCCCGTTGTTGGCCGGGGCTGTCGCCCGGTGCGCGATAGGCTGCCGCCAGGAGATAGTGAGGAACCGGATTCTGCAGATCGGCCTTGGCCGCGTCCTCGAAGTGCGTGATGGCCTCGCGTTGCCGGCCCAGGCTGCTCAGCGTCCGGCCTAAGCCGATCTCGGTGTCCGCGAACCCCGTTTGAAATTGCACGGCGCGTTCGAAGTGCTCGAGCGCTGTCGCGAACTCGCTGCGCTCGCGGTCTATTTCAGCGATTTCATACTCTGCCTCGGCGTTGCGTGGGGCGGTCTCCAATTCTTGCAGAAACTCGCGCAATGCTGCGCCCAGGGAAGCAGGCTCTTTCGACTGCGCGAGGAAGCATCGCCCGATCTGGAAGTGAATTCCGGGAAGGTGGGGGTTGATCTCCAGAACCTTGCGATACTCCGCGATGGCCAGGTCATATTTCTGCTGGCTTACATGGACTTCCGCAAAGGCGTAGTGGGCCCAAACGCTATCCGGCGCAAGGCGCAGCAACCGGCTCATGAGCTGGTAGGAGCGGTCCGCAAGAAGTTTGGAGACATGGAAGAGCACTTCCGGATCGTTCGGGTAACGCTTCACCATTTCCTCGGCTATGGATAGGGCTTTGTCGTTCCGCCGCTGATCTGTATAAGCGCGTTCGAGATCGAAACCGATCAGCCGGCCCAGTTCGTCGTCCGGAGGATGGCCGAAGGCCGGCTCCAGGACTTTCAGCGCTTCCTCGCTGTGGCCCATTTCTGCTTCGCAGAGGCCCAGCAGCAGCCGCGCCTGCTCCATCCGGGGGTCCAGCTTAAGCGCCCGTTCGAAAGCCGCCGCGGCCTTCGTAATCCGATTCAGGGAGTAATAGGCAAGGCCGAGATTTGCCTGGACCTCCGCCACGCGAGGCGCGAATTGCGCCAGTTTTTCCAGCGCCTGCGCGGCCGCTGGCCAGTCCTTTGCCGCCATGGCCTGCTGCGCCCGGTCGGAGAGTTGATCCACTTCACTTGGCCTGGAGGACTGGCCATGGGCGCCGGCCGTGAATAATAGAAGCCAGAGGGTAAGCGGCCACCTCAACCACCGGCGGGAGTCAGGGGGGAATCTGTTTGGACAAGCGGGTATATGCATCAGCTCTGGGAAGGAATTAGAACACCAGGCGGGCGGGCTTGTCCACCCCGAGTCTGGGGCGCGCCGCTATTTCAGCGTTCCCAGGCAGCGTCGGGGAGGCCCGGTGCCGTACGACGCAGCAGGAGCCCTGTGACTTCGGTCTGCGCGTTGGTCTTGCTCCCTTAGCTGGACTCAGGCCGACCCACCCAACTGCGGAAATTGCCGGAGAACATCCGTGCGACATCCCGATCGATTTGTTGCCTCGTCACGCGGTAACCCTGCTCGAACAAGCGGAGGTAGGAATCGAAGAGGACACGCGCGATGGTGCGACGGGAGTGGGCCCACTTGTAAAGCAACTGTTCCAGGATCCGCGCATCGGAGTGCTGCGGGATGAAACTGGCACCCAGCAATTCCAGGCGCTCGGCGGTGACCTCTGCCACAATCGAGGGGTTGTTCAGGAACCACCAACACCCGAACGGCAGCAGGTTGCTGAACTTTCGCGCGGCCACGCANNGAGTCGTCGGGGTAGGTGAAATCAAACGGCAGCGATGCCGCAAGATAGACCGGGCGTAGCCGCGAAATCCACTGGTCGAGAAAACGGCGCGTTTCGCTGAGGCGCTGCGGTGACAACTGCTTACCGGTCTCGAACCCTTGGGCTGCGATCAGGGCCTGGGTCGATCCCCAGTCATTGAGGAGTGGGTCCAGCCGCAAAGCGCGATGAAAACGCTCGGGGCACGCGGTGCCTTTCTCCCACAGGTTCCTTTCCTGGGGATGGAAGGGATCATTCGTCATCACCAATTCCGAAACCTTGGCGAGATCCAGGACTCGTTCAATATGCTGGTCAAGGTTAAGCGACGCAAAGTAAAGGCGCGCCTCTTTCAGATCCGGCTGGGAGGGATCGAGGCCCAACTCCTTCATGACGGTTACTATGCCGGCGGTTGCCTCGGAAAGCGGAGTGTTCCTTACGAAGAGAGTTTCCCAGATCAAATCCGCCTGTTGGGGCCTGGTCAGTGCCCAAAACTGCGGCGGGCTCACCGGGGCCGAGCGGAACAGTTCTGCCACCAGATAGTGATAGGTCAGAAGTTCGTCAATCCCCCACCGGCACAGCCCTCCGAAACTGGCCGGAAACAGATGGGTGTGAATGTCAATCACCGCGATCCGTTGGACCGCCTCCTCGACGTTTCGCCGTAGTTCTGATGGGTCCACTGTTTCCTCCGTTTGGGAATCGCGACCTACTCCTGGAATGTTGAAACCGAAAGGGCTTGCAGCGTGATGGGTCGGACGCATCGCTGCCCGCGTCGCTCCGTTTTCATCGGAGGGATTTGGCGGTTCAGAACTCCGCCGACCGACTCGGGGCAGCGGATGAAGTGAAGAGTCGCAGGTTGGCGACTCATACCCCGCGCAGGTAGAGCGTAGCCGGGCCGGGGAAGGGCACCATGAGTTCGACCTTACTGCCGCCCGTAACGGTGCCTCCTCCCGTTACATGTCCTTCCACGGGAAGTATCCACTCGACTTCGAACTTCCTCGCCGCCGTGGACAAATCCACAGTCACTTCATAACCTTCCGGAAGATAGACCAAGTACTCGTGCCCGGGGCTGGCGAGACAGAACTTCGTGGACGCCAGATCGTCGTGGGGGGTCATCTCCACCAGCTTCATTTTGTTTGCATAGGTGCGCGTGTTGCCGATCGCCTTGCGGACCGGTTCCCAGACCCAGGCATCCGCGCGATTCAAGTCGCGAGTGGGGTAGCCGGCACGGGAAGCCCAATTCACTTCTCCGCAGGGGTGCCCGGGAATCGGAACCCAGGAGTCCATCAGCAGCGTGTTATAGCCGCGGCAAAAACTCTTCCAGGCCCACGCCGGGGTGCCCCCGTGACCCCAGAGGTGGTCGGTATCGAGTACGGCCACTTTCTTGCCATCCCAGGCGGGAGGGTTGGACTTGAAGTATTCGCCGTCATCACCCCCGGGTGAGATCCAATCACAATGGCTTTCCAGCATCGACTTCAGCCCCTCCGAGTTCCACCCGGTTATTCCTATGGGATGGCGTTTTCCCTTATGGTTTTCGTAATCATGCACAAAATCCACAACCCACCAGTCCCAATCCCGATTGCCGCCCTCGTTCATAACTTCATAAAGAATGTTGTCAAGATCATTCACCGTGTCGATGACCTTGCGCAGGTAGGCGGCCTCCATGGCCCGTACCTCGGGCCGGTAAAGGCTGACCATGCCTGAGTTGCCCTCCTCGCCATTAAAGCCGCTGAGGTTGTTCTTGAAATTGTAGGGATGCGCCGGCCAGGGGTCGCAGGGGTCGTCCTTCTTTTTTTCGCTGAAGCTCTGGAAAAGTTGCACCGCCGCATAGATGCCGTGCTCGCGGGCGTCTATCAGGCGCGAGCGCATCCGGTCGAAATACTCCGGATTGAATTTCGTCAAATCGAATTTGGGCAGCCCGTCCAGCGCCAAGCCCGGACCGGGGCGGAGGTAGGGAAGCGGTTCGAAGAGAATCTTCTCATCCGTCCAGGGCGCGTACGCCGCTTGCATCCAGTGCCAGAAACGCATGAAGTTGTGGTTGTGTTTCACCATCATGTCGAGGTAGGCCGGCCAGTCGAAGCGCGGCACGGGCGGCAAGCCGATATCCTGCAAATTTGCCCAGGTATGCGCGCCGGTCAAGAAAATCGCGCGCCCACTGCCATCCGTAAAGTAGCGGGGGTTCGCAGGATTGTCCCTTAGTGGGCCCGTAGCCGGCCAGCGCGAAAAGCTCCACCCGGGGACTTCATTGTCGTCCGTGGCGAGGGGGCTAGAGGGTCCGGCAAGAGAAGCCAGAGATATTGGGGCACCGACCCAAGCCGCTCCGATTCCTGTCAAGGTATGTTTTAAGAAGGCGCGTCGTTGCATGCTCTGTATCCTCCTCTCAAGGGGCTTACCGATGATAGGGTTCTGCAGCCCGGCTCAGCGCCAGGACCCGGTGATTCTTGAAGTGGGGGCGCAGTTTCGCCGCCCTGCCTCGAAAGAACTCCGACATCGTCGCGAGGTTCCGTTCCATCGCCGGAAGGTTCACCAGCAACGCGGGTGTTTCCAATTTGGAGATTTTCGTTCCGAGCATGGAAGCATCCTTGGCCGAGGGGTTATCAGTCCCACCCACTGCGCATCTTACGGGAGAACTTCTTTGTAGAGTGTCACCACGACAGTTTCCACAAACTTGGGGGGGACACGATCGAAGAAATCCTTGATGTAAGGTGTGCTGCAGTGGTAATCGAAGGCCTCTTGGCTGGCATACTTCTCAATGAAAGTGATGGTTCGCGGGTCTTCTATAGCTTGATTCAATTCATACCGGATGGTGCCCTCTTCCCGACAGGTGGCAGGAATAAGGCCGTGGAGGGCCAGCAAGAGTTCTGCTTCCTTGCCTTCCTTGGCTTTGAACTGCGCTACGCACACGATCTCCTTCTCGGCTTTCTTTAGCATGGGATTGCCTCCGTTTCAGGTATTTGGATCAGCTTCACATTCAATGTTGCCCTTCCTGGTCGATCTGAACCATCTTTTCCAGACCCTCGTTGAAACCCTTAAAGAGCAAGGACACCGAGGTCGCTCCCGGATCCTGGATGCCCAGGGTCTTTTCCCCCAAATACTTGGCCCTGCCGATTCTCGCGACGAAGTCTTTGGTGCGTGCGGCCCCTTCCTGGGCCGCGACGGCGCCGGTCCGCAGAGTGTCCAGGGGTGGCAGGCCTCGATCCGCTGCCTGGCGCATGGCCTTGACCGCGGGTACGAGAGCATCAAACACGGTCTTGTCGCCCTCTTGCGCTTTGCTTTGCTTCTGCAGGGCGGCGAGACCGGCCTCAAAGACTTGCGCTAAGGACTGAGCATCCAATGCATTCCTCAAACCCACGGCTTCTGAAACGCCCAGGAAGAAGCTTCCCAACAGGGGGCCCGTCGCTCCTCCGTCCAAGCCCAATAAGGCCCAGGCAATATCTGTCAACAAGCTCTGCATATTCTCGCTCTGGTTCTGAGCCAGGCATTTTTCAAGCCGGGTCGCTGCCCGCAGCATCGTGGTGCCGTGGTCCCCATCACCACAGGCGCAGTCCAACTCAGAAAGGAACGGGTGCGCGCTCTTCACCTGGGCAATGGCCCCCATCATCATGGCGGTCCATTCTCGAAAGCCTATCGTGGAAACCATAGGCGCGGCTCTACCGTGTCCCAAGCGGATTCAACGCACCACTAGGTAAGGCGTGTCGCAGGGTGCGTCCCACAACCGGAGAAGTTCGTCGTCCATCCTGGCAATAAACATCTGGAAACCGGCCTGCTCCTGGGTGGTGATGAACTCTCCCACCAGACTCCGGGCGAGCCGGATCTTGTGGGTCTTGAGGATTTGGCTCACACGGCGAAATACAATGAAGAGTTCCATCAGCGTGGTTGCCCCGGCGCCGTTCAGGATAACGAGCACGTCTTCACCTTCCTTCACTTCGAGGTCCGCGAGCAAGGCTGACAGCATGATTTCCGCCGTTTCGTCGGCCGTCTTCAGGTTCATGCGTCCGGTCCCGGCCTCTCCGTGCTGTCCCATGCCAATTTCCATCTCCGCGTCGCCGAGGGTGAAGATGGCCTGACCGGTGGAGGGGTGGGTGGCGGTCTTGACAGCTACAGCCAACGTGCGCATGTTACGTTCCAGCCGGTCGGCAACCGCGAAGACTTCGCCGAGGGAGCGTCCCTCCTCTGCGGCCGCTCCCGCGATCTTGTACACCGGCAGGAATCCCACCAGTCCCCGGCGCTCCCACGGCTTCTCCCGGGGTCCAGAAGAGATGTCCTCGTGAGTTAGGATTTCCTTGACGTTCAGGCCCTGCTTCCGAGCCATTTCCAGGGTGAGATTGGCCGCCAGCACATCGCCGGCATGATTGAGGACGACGAACATAACCCCTGCGCCTCGGTCGGCAAGCTTCAGGGCTTGCACACAGCGCGGGGCGCCTGGGGCAGCAAAAATCTCGCCCGGCACGCTCACGTCAAGCATCCCGGCGCCGACGAACCCGCTGAGCCCCGGCTCATGTCCACTTCCTCCCAGCGTGACGATTCCCACCTTGCCCAAGGCCTTCGGAACGGCGCGCGCTACCAGATAATCGTGCGCCAGACGAACCTTCTGGGGATAGGCCAGTGCATAACCTTCCAATAATTCGTGAACGATATCTTCCGCGCCGTTGATGAACTTCTTCATCGCCATGCTACTCTCCGTTTCCAGCAATTCACCGGCTGGGATTCGTTCCGGGCGTCAGCCTACTCCGCTCGCATCGAAATTTCTATCAAGATTCTCTGAAATCAATCAGGGGCGCCACGCATCGACCCGGAAGCCACCGAACCGTGAGTGTCCGGAAGGCCTGACCTGCATAAGGAGCGCCGAAATCCATGCTCCGCCGACCGCTACCTGCTCAACCTGGCTTTAGGAGCTTGAGGCTTTTCAATCTATAACATCTGACTCTATCTTTGTAAGAAAACTACGGCGCCCACTGTCCTGCTGAGCGAACGCCGCGAGGGAATAACCCGCAGTGTGGTACCAGGCCCGAACCCACGGCAGAGGTTTTGCTGCGTGCAGCATAACAGCCGCGGTGGGCGCAGGATGAAACCCCCGGTCCTTGATTCAGTAAACCGTTAGGCAGGCGAACCCACGTTTGGTTCTGGTGTCATTTGCGAGACTCGGGCGCTCCCAGGTGCAGTCATTCCCGCTCCCAGCCGTCGCAAGGACAAGCTTTGCGGGAATGACCAATGTTTCGAAAGCGATCCCATTCCAAATGACACCAGCAACCAACGTTTCCTTTGATATCTTGGGCGCGCTTTACGTGTTAGCATCTCCCCCCAACGCGATCTTCGGAAGCAGGGGAGGGAAGCTTGATTCTTTCGAGGAGCAATTCATCCTAAATACAGAGGGGGACAAAATGAAATCCAGCTATGGAATCTCGCGACGAGAATCATTGCAGTGGCTAGGAGTCGGAGGAGCCACCCTCGCCACCGCAGGCCTGACCACCAGTTGCCGGCAACCGGCGGAGCAGGCAAAACAGGGCAGCCAGGAAACAGCCCTGGCCGAGAGCGCCGCAGTCATGGCAGACCGCGAGCGCCGCATGCAGTGGTGGCACGCGGCCAGGTTCGGCATGTTCATTCACTGGGGTCTGTACAGCGTTTACGGCCACCACGAATGGGCGATGGAGCAGGAGGGCATTCCCGTTGCCGAATACGAACAACTCGCCAAGCAGTTTAAGCCCAAACCGAATGCTGCCCGCGCCTGGGCAAAACTCGCCAAGCAGGCCGGCCAGAAATACATGGTGTTGACGACTAAACACCACGAGGGTTTCTGCAATTGGGATACGAAGCTGACGGATTACTGCGCGGCGAAGCAGGGCCCGGGACGCGACTTGGTGGCGGAATACGTGGAGGCGGCTCGTGCCGAGGGACTCCGCGTGGGGTTTTACTATTCCGTGATGGACTGGCATCATCCGGACGGAGCGAAGTGCGCCACGGACGAGGCCGCCCGGCGCCGAATGGTGGACTACACGCATGGTCTCGTCCGGGAACTGTTGACGAATTACGGCAAGATTGATGTTCTGTGGTACGACTACGCCTGGCCGCTCGACGCGAAGGGCTGGGAATCGGAAAAGATGAATGAGATGGTCTTCAAGCTCCAGCCTGATATCATCCTGAATAACCGGAATGACCTGCCGGGTGACTTTTCCACGCCGGAACAGGAAGTTCGAGCCGAGAAAGCGGGCCGGGCATGGGAAACCTGCATGACCATGAACGACAGTTGGGGTTACCAGCGCGCCGACAACAACTGGAAGACCAGCAAGGTTCTCGTGAACAATTTGATTACGTGCGCCCAGGGCGGGGGTAATTACCTTCTAAACATAGGGCCCAAGGGAGACGGGTCGATCCCCGAGGAATCTATCCAGCGGCTGTCCGAGGTCGGCAAGTGGATGGACAAGCACGGTCCGACCATTTATGAGACCGAGCGGTCGCAGGTGTACGAATCTGTGTTGGCGGGCTTCACGCGCAAGGGAAATACCCTCTACGTTCAGGTGGAGAACTGGCCGGGCAGTACCATTGCCGTGGGCGGCCTTAAGACCAAGGCGAATTCCGCCAAGCTCTTCACCACAGGTCAGAAGGTGGAGTTCAAGCAGGAGGAATTCCGTTTGCAGTTTACCGGGCTGCCGGAGAAAGCTCCGGAAGATCCGGCGACAACCATTGAGGTTGGCTTCGATAGCGAGCCGGTACAGGACACGGAATGGGTGCGCAGGGAGCGGCCACGGAGAGGAGTTGGTTTGTAGCCCTCTGCCGGACAAGGGCCGGCCGGCTTCCGCAAGGCATGCCAGGGTGGAATCTAGCTCCCCGGCCTGCTATAGATCAGCCGGCCGCCCAGGTAGGTTTGCTCGACTTGGAGGTCTTTCACCTCGTCTAAAGGGCAGGTGAGGATGTCCTTGTCCAGAACAATGAAATCGGCCAGTTTGTTTGTTTCCAGCGATCCCTTCTGCTTCTCTTCGAAGGTCAGGTAGGCGTTATTGAGGGTGTACAGCCGTATTGCCTGCTCACGGGTAATCCGCTGCTCCGGATGGAGGGGCCGGTCGGTCCAGCGAGGCTGGCGGGTTAGGGTGATCCACATACCGAGAAACGGATTGTATGGATTGATGGACCGGAGGCTTCCGATTTTCTGCATGTGGTCCGACCCGCCCCCCACCATGACGCCCTCGTCGAAGAGCGTCTTATAGGGTTGGAAGTACGCCAGGCGCTCGTCGCCGAACTGCTTCTCGAGCGTTGCGCCATCCAGGTAGAGCCAATCCGGCTGCAGGTTGGCCACGACCCCCAGTTCCTTCATCTTTCGAATAATATCTGCATTCATGAAATTTGCGTGGGTAATGCAGGGGCGCTGGTCGCGAACCGGGAAGTCCTTGTTTACTCGCTCGTAGGCCTCCATTATCGCCTGAACGGCGCCGTCGCCAACCGCATGCACCGTAAACTGGAAGCCGTTTTCAAGGGCCAGCCGAGCCAGCTTGTACAAGGGGTCGGGCTCGATATAGCGCATGCCGCGGTAGGCGGGATCTGTGATGGAATAGACTTTGCTGATCCCCCAGGGCTGAAGCATGTAGGCGCTGCCGGTCAGCATGCCTCCGTCGAGGTAAGACTTGATGCCCCGGAGCCAGAGCAGATTATCGTATTGGTGCAGCGGATTCTGGGCCGCCCGGTGGACACGGGCCGCGATCTGGTCGAATGGGTCGCTGGCCTCAACGTGAAGCACCAGGAAGGTCCGGCAAGATAATTGCCCGCTCTCCTTGAGCTGCTGAAAGATTTCCACCTGTTCATCGCTGGTGTCGCCGTCGGCGATGCTCGTGATCCCCACGGAGTTGTAGTCGGCCAGCAGCATTTTCGTGCGTTCGAGAAAGTCTTCCCGGGTCGGCTGCTTTTCTGAAGGTTTGGATTTGATGATGGGCGAGCAGTTGCGCAGCATTCCGGTGGGCTCCCTGCTCTCGGGGTTGCGCTCGATGCGGCACGGCACACCTTCGGGAACCTTGTAGTTCTTATCAATGCCGCTCAGCTTAAGGGCCAGCGAGCTAAGGACAGCATCCGGCCCCGTGCTGAAGACCACAGGATTGCGCGGTGCGGCTTGATCGAGTTCCGCGCGGGTGGGATAGCGTTGTTCTCGCAGCCGCGTGATGAAGACCTGTGACAAGGTTACCCACTCTCCTGTGGGGAGCGAATCGGCTCGTGCCTTGACGTATTTGAGTACGTCAGCAAGAGTTTCCATGTCGGGGACGCGATGATCAAACTCGTACATGGCAGAATCGACCGCATGGAGGTGGGAATCGATCAGGCCCGGGAGCACGGTCTTGCCCTGTAAATCAATCCGCTGAGTATCNNAGGGCGAGGATTTCGGCGTTGGAACCCGCGGCGAGAATGCGGTCCCCTTTGATCGCCAGCGCTTCTACGATGCGGAAGGTTGCATTCACAGTAACGATCTTGCCGTGGTGAACAATCAAGTCCGGCTTCGACGCTTTGCGGCAAGCCAGTGAGGTTGCGCTGGCGAGAAGGACGAGCGAGCAGAAAAGGCGGCGCGTGAACATGATGGCACTCCCGCGCCAGTCTACATCCAGGCCACGGTAAGATGCAATCATGCGTGATCTTGACGGCACGACGTCCAGGACGGTTCGCCAAGGGCTGGAATGCACCTTTTACGGGTCAACTTCCACCTCCAAGGGTGTCTCCTGCCGCGGCGTTGGTTTGCGCCAGAAGAAGTACATCGGGATTCCGCTGGCGATAATGCCGAGGGCCATCAGGGATGGTCCGGTTTCGGTGACGAAAGCATTTGCCACGAACCATACCGAAACCAGCATGAATACGACCAACGTATAGGGGTATCCCCACATCCGGTAGGGACGCGGCAGGTCCGGCAGCTTGCGGCGCAGAAAGAATACCGCTGCCACGCTGAGCGTGTAGAAGATCCAGGCTGCGATCATGGAGTAGGAGAAGAGGTTCTCGTAAGACCCGCTGATGACCAGGACCGCGGTCCAGAGGCCTTGAATCACGATGGCAAACCCGGGTGTCTCAAATCGCGGGTGGACGCGGCCGAAACGGCGAAAGAAAAGGCCGTCCTGGGCCTGGGCGAAGGGGATGCGCGCCG
>PMYF01000096.1:0-280 GCA_003171295.1 Acidobacteriota bacterium
TATGGCTCTGAAATCTGTTTCTACTGCCGCCTGCCCGTTTCCTTCGAGCGCCTCCTTGAAATCAAGGCTAATAGCGAGACCGATTGCGAGATTGACGCACTGGAGACGATAGACGATTCACCTACCGCGGTTGCCTCCTTTCTTGTGCGTCATGCTACTGATTTCGTGCCAAGCGGAAGGGCCTGTCTTCTCCTGTATGGCAGGCAAGCATATGGAGAGCACTGGTACGACGGCATCGCGAACTTGCCCTCGGTCTGATACCAATTTGCATTCAAGCGTA
>PMYF01000096.1:367-4520 GCA_003171295.1 Acidobacteriota bacterium
GTCCATCTTGAATGCAAATTGGTCTGAATCCGCCGGGGGTTCACTCCCTCCCGCCATCATTTCTGCTGTATCTTTTTAAGGCGGTCCGAACCTGATGCGCCAGTAGCCTGTTGCATTTCAACTCTTCGCCGAACTCTCTCTGGGACAGATAGACTCTTCCATCCGCAGTGACGCGAACGACTTCGGCTTCTTTGAGAACACGGAGGGCTTGTGGCTTGTAGTCCCGAGGCTTTGTCATCCTTTCAAAGAAAGCGGGAGGGACAAGCCCGAGTTCATCCGGCGTCCTGGCATGCTCGGCATCCAGGGCATTGGTCTGACAAAAGATTTTGATCACTTTGAAAACAGCGCGTCTCGTCATAAATGACGGAATGACGAACAGCGCGACAAACACCCCAAAGGAGAGTACAAGTATAAGAAAAACGTTAACCATTGATCACTCGCTCCGATTCATTTGCTCACGCGCATCGCAATGATGATAGCATATCATCGTCCCCGCTCCCTTTCCACCCGGAACTGAATCTTTATCGTTCCCTCTGAACGCTCCGCGACCCGGCGCTATCTGCATCGAAACAGCAATGAAAAACAGCGCGAGGCCTATTGACCTTCATATGATGATGCTTAAGATAACGGAGAAGAATCACTCGGGATATAAGAATCTCCTGCTAAGGGGCATCTCGTGAAACAGGAAAACGAATCGGCAGTGATAGACTTCCATGGGCAAGCGCGCGGAAGTCTATCCAGCGCACACGGTGCGCGAGAGGGGGAGGCTCCGGCAGCTTTGCTGACGGAGGGGGCGACGCGAGTCCCAGTAATTGACTTTCACTCAGCCGAGCTCAATCGCACCGACGACCTCAATGACAATTCCGGAATTTGCCAATCTTTCCAGACCCTCGACGGTGTGGTCACCGCGCACGAGCGCCATCAGATGGAGCGCCAACGCCGTAATGACTCGGCCGATCTGCCTGTAGTAGATGGCGCAGCCCCCTTGAAAAGAACTGAGAAGGGACGCGACGAAGCAGACGCTGCCCAGACGGCGGTCCCTTTAACCGTAGTCTCCAAAGGGCGAACTTTGATCATTGATATGGATGCGGAGCGCGCGCTGGCTTGCGCCAAAATGCTCAGGGATCGGCGGCTCGTCTGTACTACCCTGCTGGTAACTAAGAGCGCATCCGCAGGCATCGCGTTCCCCAGGCGCGGCCGGCTCGCGCCTCTCGAGGTCGATGGCGTATCGGTTGCCGGCGCTTTCGGTGGGTTTTCCGCAACGGTAACCGTAAAAGGTATTCGAAAGCATCTGAGAGAATGGCTTGGCGACGACGCAGCTGTCTTCGATCTCGTACTCGACCTTCAGCCTACCCCTTCTTTTGCAAGCGATTTTCTGCCGATTGGATATTACGCACCCGGACCGAGCACCACAGCGCTCGGTGAGGCCATGGCGGAACTGCCACAGATGCGCGGCCGATTCAAGAAGCCGCAATTCATTTCCTTTCAGGAAACGCGTTGTTTCCATGGCCGCTCGCGCATCCGCGAATGCCGTCAGTGTCTCGACATCTGCCCTGTTGGTGCGATCGAATCAGCCCACCGGAAGATTTCCATCAACCACTACCTCTGCCAGGGGTGCGGCGGCTGTGCCCTGGTCTGTCCCGCGGAGGCTATCCGCCTGGTTCAGCCGTCCCGGGAAGAGTTACTGAACAGACTGCAGAGCAGACTGCAAGACCTGTCGGTAGGGGTGGGTGCCCCATCGACCGTTCCATCGACTTTTTCATCCACCCTCGTTATTTCCGACTTGGAATCTGCCGGCGGCAATCATTTGTCGGGAACGGGTGAAGGCAGCCGCGGCCGGGGACTCCACCTCGAAGTGGAGCAGATTGCCTCTGTCGGGCTGGAGGTGCTCCTGGCGGCATTGGCATACGGCGCCGGAGAGATTCTCGTCGCGTGCGGACCGCGGAACCCACCCGGCATCAGAAAGGCCGTTGAATGGCAGGTGCAAATGGCCAGGGCTATCCTGAAGGGGATTGGCCTCCGCATGGACAATATCCGGCTTACCGCCCTTCCTTCTGAAGAGATCGATTCGGAAAGCACGGCTCTTCAGGGGCCAGCCCTCGACGTCCAGGCCGGTGGCCCTCCGGCGGCAACCGCAACATTTTCTCCCGTGCAGGATAAATGGACTGAAGGCCGGATGCTCATCCGTCTGGCAGCGCAGCGTCTCTATGACCAATCTGGCGCGAGCGAGCCGCATCTGGCTTTGCCAATCGGTTCTCCCTTCGGCGCTGTGGCCGTCAACGCAGCCACCTGTACCCTGTGCATGGCCTGTGTGGCGTCCTGCCCTTCCGGCGCATTGTCTGCAACCGGCAACGCGCCCCGGCTCTTGTTCCGCGAGTCCCAATGCCATCAATGCGGGCTTTGCAAAGAGACGTGCCCTGAAGGCGCAATCAGGCTGCTGCCCCGCCTGCTCTGCGATCCTGAAGCGGTTAAAGCCCAGGTAGTGCTGCGTGAAGCCAACGCACTCCGCTGTATTGAATGCGGCGTGCCGTTCGGATCGCAGGCCATGATAGATCGCATTAAAGGAAAACTCGCGGGCCACTGGATGTACGCCAATGAGCGGCAAATACGCCGTTTGCAAATGTGCGGCACGTGCCGTGCCCGCGATGCCCTTTCTTCTCCGGAGATGAACGCATGGAAGCCGTAATCAATAACATCGCTGCACCCGCCTGGCTTAATTTCTATGCAACTGTTCGCTCGGACAGCTATGTGATGCTGGCGTCGCTTCTGGTTCAGCCGCCCTCGGAAGACCTCCTGAATATCCTGCAAAGCCTGCAATGGGACGAGGATCTCCCCGAGAAGGTGGATAAGGCGCTTGGAGCACTTCGCCAGGCCAGCCGCGACTATTCTCTTGCCGCTATCCAGGACGAATTTAACAAACTCTTCGTTGGCCTGGGAAGCGGCGAAATAGTGCCCTATGCATCGTGGTACAGGGAAAGAGCGATTCAGTCGTTCCCGTTGGCCGCTTTGCGGACCGACCTGATTCGCCTGAGCATCCTGCGACAATCGGAGAGTCATGAATCCGAAGATCATGCCGGAGCACTCTGCGAAATCATGGCCCTTATTGCCCAGAACCTGAATGACGTGCCGTATGCGACGCAGGCGGGATTCTTTCAACAGCACATCGCTTCGTGGATGATGGCTTTCTTCAGCGATCTGCGGTTGGCAAAAAGTGCCCGGTTCTACCGTGTGGTCGGTCTATTTGGCAGTCGATTTCTTGAAGCCGAGAATGAATACCTGAAATATGGCGCGAACACCAATGCTCCATAGAGCAAGGAGGTACGGAAGATGAAAATGGGAAGTATCATCGGCCGGCGGACATTCATTAAAGGTGCGGCGATCTTCAGCGGATTGGCCGCCTTGTTCGGCTTGGTCAGGCCGGCAATCGCTAAACCGAAAGAGTCCCTGCCGCAGCCGGAACCGGTGAGTCAGGGATACCGGTTAACAGAGCACGTAAAAAAATATTACGAAAAGGCAAGACTATAACGGTCGAAACATGTAACAGGAGGTGCACTCTGATGGAACAATTCAATAAGAAGTGGCTGCAGCGGATATCCTCCGAACCTGATCCCCCGAAAAACATCGACCGGCGGACATTTTTGATTCGGAGCGGGATGGCGCTGGGAAGCGGCGCCCTGATGGGGCTGCTGCCATTGTCATGCGTACGGCGGGCCACGACGGAGGAGAGGAAAAATTTCCCGAAACCAGGCGTCGCCACTGAATACCGGCACAGCATCTGCAACCACTGCTCGGTAGGATGCGGCGTCATCGCCGAAGTGCAAAACGGCGTCTGGACTGGCCAGGAGCCGGATTACGATTCGCCTATCAACCTCGGTGCCCATTGCCCGAAAGGGGCTTCTGTCCGGGACCACGGCTTTGGCTACAAGCGCGTGAAGTTTCCCATGAAGCTTGAGAACGGCGCCTGGAAGCGTCTTTCCTGGCAACAGGCGATCGACCAAGTCGGGGACCGTCTGCTGAAGATCAGGGAGGAATCGGGACCCGACGCCGTTTTCTGGTGCGGCTCGTCCAAGGCAAGCAACGAAGGAGCCTATCTCCAGGGCAAATTCGCCGCCTTCTGGGGCACCAACAATGTGGACAACCAGGCGCGCATCTG
>PMYF01000668.1 GCA_003171295.1 Acidobacteriota bacterium
CTGTTCCCTGCTTTCTTATGTGCGGAATCTGCGGAATCTTCAACGTGCAGCTTGAGCCGCTCGCGCACGGCGACCGGATTGATCGCATGTCAGCCCGGATCCGGCACCGCGGGCCTGACAGCGAAGGCAAGTTTCAGTTGCCACATGTCGCCTTGGCGATTCGCCGGCTGAGCATCATTGACCTTCAAACCGGCGACCAGCCGCTGGCGAATGAAACCGGAGAAATCACGCTCGTTTTCAACGGCGAGATCTACAACTACCGCGAGTTGCGCGCCGGGCTGATGAAGCGCGGTCACCATTTCGACACGCATTCTGATGGGGAAGTTATTGTTCATCTGTACGAGGAGCTAGGACCGGACTGCCTCGGCGAGTTGAATGGGATGTTCGCCATCGCCCTGTGGGACAATCGCGCGAAGCGCCTGCTTTTGGCCCGCGACCGGGCGGGCGAGAAGCCGCTTTACTATTGGCGCGGCGGCCAAACGCTGGTGTTTGCGTCGGAGATTAAATCGTTGTTGGAATACCCCGGAATCAGCCGGGCGATGGACCTGACCGCGTTGACGTACTATTTTTCGTACGGATATTTTCCCGGCCCGCGCAGCGTCTTTGCGGAGATCAAGAAGTTGCCGGCGGCTCACCGTATGGTCGTGGAAGGTGGGAACACTCGCATCGATGCCTACTGGCGCCCGCAGGACTACCTGCGCTCGCCCGAGCAAGCACCCCTCACCCGCCGCCAGGAGGCTGAGTGCGTTGAGGAACTTGCCGTGCGCCTGCGACAGGCGGCGGAGTCGCGTTTGGTAAGCGACGTCCCGCTGGGTGTATTCCTGAGTGGAGGCATCGATTCCTCCACGATAGTCGCCATTATGAGCGAGCTGACTCCAGGAAACGTCAATACGTTTTCCGTGAACTTTCCGGAAAAGACCTTCAACGAGGAGGCCTACTCGACGCTGGTGGCGAAACGCTTTCGCACGCAGCACCACGTCCTGACCGCTGACCAGGCGAGCATGCGGCAGGCGCTCCTGACGCTGGCCAACCATCTCGATGAGCCCGTGGCCGATCCCGCGGTTATTCCTACCTACATGATTTCGCGGTTCGCCCGCGAGCACATTAAGGTGGCACTGAGCGGAGAGGGAAGTGACGAGCTTTTCGGTGGCTATCCCACTTATTTAGGGGCGCGGCTCGCGGAGTATTACCTGCGGTTACCCGGTGTGCTGCGCCGGCAGGTTTTTGCCCGCCTGGCGCGCCTGCTTCCCGTGTCATCGTCGGCGGTTCCGCTAGGACTCTTTCTGCGGCGATTCCTGAGCCACGCGGAAAAGAGCCCGGCCGAACGCCACCAGATCTGGTTTGGCATGTTCACGCCCACTGAGCTCGACCATCTCTTTTCACCCGCTTGGACAGGTCCGCAGCCACCCAGCCGTGATATCTTCCTGCCGCTCTCGCGCGTGCTGGAAGGCGTGCGCTGCGATGAAACCGTCTCCCAGATGCTCTATCTGGATTTTCGCCTGTACCTTGAAGATAACCTGCTGGTGAAGATCGACCGCGCCAGCATGGCGTGCTCGCTCGAGTTGCGGACGCCTTTTCTCGACCACCGCCTGATTGAATTTGCGGAAGGGCTGCCAGGTAGCCTGAAGGTGCGAGGCTTCCAACTCAAATACATTCTGAAGAAAGCTGTGGAGCGGTGGCTGCCACCCGAGATCGTTTACCGGCAAAAACGCGGGTTCTCCGTCCCGATTGCCAGTTGGATGCGGAACGAGTTGCGGCCCTTGGTTGAAGAGACCCTGAGTGAAGAGAAATTGCAGCGGCAGGGATTATTCAACGTTGCATTCGTGCGCCGACTGCTAAAGGAACATTGGGCCGGCAACGCCGATCACCGCAAGGCGCTGTGGACGCTCTTTTGCTTTCAACTCTGGTATGACCGTTGGGCGGCCGGCGATTGAATCCCGTCGTGATACCGGCGCAGAAATCTCCGTGCTTCCAAAAGGCCTTATCGTCGCATGCAACCACCCGCCGTCTCCGGCGCCGGACCGGGATGCCTTCCGCCCGGCGGAACGCGCCATTATCGAGTGGTGCCGAACCCCCAAGCAGGTGCAGGAATTCCTGCGCCAGCTTCCTTACAACTGGGAAAAGAAGGGAGAAACTCAGCGAACGTTTCGGAGTGTCATCCAGCACCGCAGCGCCCACTGCCTGGAAGGTGCGTTGAGCGCCGCGACCATCCTGGAGCAGCACGGCTACCCGCCTTTGCTTCTGGACCTGGAATCACGGGACCAACTCGACCATGTGTTATTTCTTTTCAAGAAGCGTGGACGATGGGGAACCGTGGCACGCTCGCGGGATGCGGGGCTGCACGGGCGCAAGCCGGTTTTCCGCAACCTTCGCCATTTGGTGATGAGTTATGTGGACCCTTACGTGGATGGCTCGGGCCGCATCACGGGCTACGGCGTCGCGGATTTACGCACGCTGGTGAGAGGCGATTGGCGGCTCTCCACGAAAAACGTCTGGGAAGTAGAACGCGCCCTGATTAAGATGCCGCACAAGAACATTCGAACCTCGAACCGTCGCTATCAGATGATCCTCCGGCAGTTCCTGGCCTTTCGCAAAAAGCACCCCGACCAGCCCGCCACGTTCTATGCCAACCGGAATGTTTGGTTGTGAGAAAGCATGAATCCGGATCAACGATGACTGCGGTCCTGCCCTGTGAGACAATTGCCCCCCGGGCTTTGGAGGGGAATGATTGCCCCTTCCTGCACGCGGGAACCAAGTGGGAGTGGGTGTGGATCATGCGCCTGCGCGAACTGAACCGGGAGGATATACCGGTCCGCAAGGCGCGAGGCAGTCCTAGGACCGGAGATTAGGTGTGCCCCGGCTCGGATGGCGGTACTTCCGCAGCATTCAGCAGGTTCGTTCTCGTGAGGCTGTAAGCGCCACAGAAAAGGCAAGTCACTGTGTCTTGGACAGGATTGGTTCTCCACAATCTGCTGCGTAACCCACGGCGTACCATCCTGACCACCGCCAGCGTGGCGGCTTCCGTTTTGCTGCTTGCGACATTGTTTGGGGCATACCGTTTCATCTCAGGGCCAACCCGTCTCGACCGTTCTCACCTGGTGCTGATGGTCAGGCCAGCCACTTCTGGGATGCTTCCCTTGCCGGTGAGCTACCGCGAGCGCATTGCCGCGCTGCCCGGGGTGTCGGCAGTCACCCCCTTCAATTGGGTCGGGGTGGAGTACGGAGGTCAGGATGCGCAGGTCCACGGCTTCGCCTGCGACCCGGGGGTCATCCTGAGAATCTTCTCGAACTGGCGGCTTTCGCTTGAGGAAACGCGAGCGTTCATCCGGGACAAGACAGCGCTCATTGCCGGAGAGGAAACCGCCGCGAGATTTGGGTGGAAGGTCGGCCAGAGCGTCACCCTCCGCCCCCTGGGAGGCCTGCCCCCGCTCGAACTGGTTCTGCGTGGGATCTATACGAGCGATGGTATGGATGCGCCACTGGTTTTTCATTGGGATTACTGGAATGAAATTCAGCGTCTTCGCGACAGCACCACGGGCTTCTGGGTACTGGCAAGTGACCCGGCAGCCCTGACCGGATTGATGCGGGGCATCGATGCGACGTTTCGTAACTCACCGGCGCAGACCAAGACCGAGACGCTCAAGCAGATCGTGCTGGACTTCCTCGGCCGGCTGGGTAATGTCAAGGTGATGCTCCTTGGGATCTCCTGCGCGGTCCTCTTCACGGTTCTGCTTATCGTGGCCAACTCGATGGCGATGACGATTCGTGAGCGGACAGCGGAAATCGCCGTGCTGCGCGCCTTGGGCTTTCGTCCGCATCAGGTTTTGGGGTTGTTGACGGCGGAGTCGTTCATCATTACCCTGGTTGGTTCGCTAATCGGCAGTCTTGGTGCATTGGGCGTGTTCCATGCGGCCGTGAGTTTCAGGATCGGCGGAGCCATGCCGGTGGGACTGGAGTTTGATCTTGCCACCGCAGGCTTCATTTTGGCGGTGGCAACTGGGGTGAGCCTGGTCAGCACCTGGTTGCCGGCCAAGCAGGCCGCGCGCCTGAACATCGCCGTCGCCTTGCGTCACACGGATTAACGCCTGGTTTCGATGAAGCTCAAGGAGATCCTTCCCCCCCGGTCGGTAATCATGATGATCATGTGTTCCCCGTCGCACTGCCCGGAGTGCGGTGTGGTGGGAAGGCACATTCCGCCCGGACCAGAAAGTTCGAAACCATGTGGCGGCTGATTCTGAAAAACCTGATTCGAAACAAGCGCCGGACTCTTTTGACGGCCGCCAGTGTGGCGGTGTCGCTTTTTCTCCTCTCGGCGCTGGCCATTGTCTATACCGCGCTCGGTAAGCCTTTTGAGGGCTTGGACAGGGTCCCCATCATGATGGTGCGCCGAGCGGCCGGGATTGTTTTTCAGTTGCCAGCCAGTTACCAGGACCGCATTAAAGCGGTGCCGGGAGTTGTGGCGGTCAGCAAGCTGAGCTGGTTCGGTGGATACTGGCGCGATCCTGCTAACCAGTTCGCCAACTTTGCTGTAGATGCGGACACGGTTTTCCAGGTGCAGACCGGAGCTGCCATTCCCCCCGATCAACTTGAGGCCTTCAAGCGCGAACGCACCGCTGCGGTTGTTGGAAAGCGGCTGATCGACCAGTTTCACTGGCAGATCGGCGACCGAATTACACTGTTGGGCAGCCCTTACGGATTTACGCCCGAAGTGGTGCTGCGCGGAGTTTTTACCGGAGGCCCGGACGACCACTTCTACTTTCACTGGGATTACTTGAATGAAGGTATTGGGCGGGCGAACATCGTCGGTATGTATTGGATTCGCGTGGCCCCCCCGGACGCAGCTTCGCGGGTCGCCCGGACCATCGACCAGACGTTCCACAACACCGATGCGGAAACCAAGACGGAGTCGCTGAGCGCCTTTCTGCTCGGTTTTGTTTCCATGCTGGGCAACGTACGGGGGATTATCCTTATGGTTGGGTCCGCCGTCACCTTCGCGATCCTCCTGATTGTGGCCAACACCATGGCCATGTCGATTCGCGAACGCTATGCGGAGGCTGCCATTATGCGCACAGTGGGTTTCCGCAAATCCCACATCCTCGGCCTTTTTGTGGGAGAGTCGCTGGTACTGACCATTGCCGGGGCCATTTTCGGGGTGGGGGGCGCCAAACTCTTTTTTGATGCCTTGGGGCTGCGCCGGATCAGCCAATTCGTGCCCGCCGACATGCGGATGCGTCCGGGAACTCTCCTGTTCTTTGGCGCGCTGACTGTGGTGATGGCTCTGGCCGCGGCGGGCTGGCCGGCCTACCGTGCGGCTCGTTTGCAGATAGCCGAGGCGCTCCGTAACACGGGCTAACGGTTGAGACCCGGGGTGCGTAGGCCCCCGCCCGATGCACCGGAAGGGATTTAGAGACTTATGGCGATTCCGATCAAGTACAACTTCCGCAACCTGATAGTTCGACGGACTACGACGTTGATGACGGCTCTCAGCATAACACTTACCGTCACGGTTTTTGTCGTGCTGATGGCCCTCGCACAAGGTCTTGAATCTTCCTTGTCGACTACCGGCCAGCCTCTCAATATCCTCATCATGCGCGAGGGTTCGCAATCGGAATCCACCAGTTCGGTCACGCGCGACTCCTTACAGGTGATCAAATATTTGGACGGGACTGCCAAGACAGGCAAGGGCGAGCCCTGGGTTTCTCCCGAGTTGATCGTGCTGATAAACCTTCCCCGGCTTGGCCAAACGCAGGGTTCCAACGTGACCATTCGCGGGCTTGGCCCCGACGGGCCTGCGCTGCGCCCGGATTTCAAAATGGTCGCCGGGCGCTTCTTCCGTTCGGGCCTGCGCGAGGTCATCATCAGCAAGCGCATTTCAGAGCGTTTTCAGGACTGCGG
>PMYF01000192.1 GCA_003171295.1 Acidobacteriota bacterium
GCCCAGAGTCACCCCCCAGATTAGCGACTTCGTTCTCTATGCGGAGAGAAGCATCAGGATCGGACACCACAGCCACACGGAAGGTGGCGAAGTGGGCGTGCGGACGGCCATGCCGCCGGCGAAGCCCAGGGAGGGCATTGCGCAGTTACAACTGGAAGAACACGCCAAGTGCGGGATCGCATTTTCTCCATCCACTTCTCTCGAAGACGACAGCGAGACGGGAAAACTGTGGACCGATTCGTTGAAACGCGTGAAGGACACCGAAATTGGTCCTGAAGGCGCTTTTCCGGCGGCCCTGATGCTGCCACTGCCACTGGCTTCAGCCTCCGGCAGCGGAGAAAACATCCATGTTGAAGAGAGGAAGATGCTGGATCTGACGCCGGGCGTATACGGCGCGTTGGTGATTGAGGAACACGGTACCCTGCGCCTGGCGGCGGGGCGGTACACCTTTACCAGCGTGAAGATGGAGGAAGACTCGAAGCTGCTGGGCGTGCGCGGCAAGGATGAAAAGCGCGATGCGGCCAACGGCGAACGTGCCAGTTCGCTGGAGGTCCACATTGTGAATGGCCTGCAGATGGAAGACGAGGCAAAGATAGCTCCCGATTGGGACGATGCGAGGGCCAAGGACTTTCTGATCTATGTGGCGGGCACCGATCCTGCGAAGATCGAGCACCCGGCATCGGCGCCTCCATACGTCCGGCTCACGCCCACAACGGTGGTGAGCATAGGCAAGAAGGCCAAGATCCATGGGCTGCTTGCGGCGCCTCACGGCACGATCTGGATGGCGGACGGGTCAGGGGGCAAGGGCGCCTTTGCCGGCTTCGACATCAAGCTGGCCGAGGAGGTCGAGGTGGAGTTTCAGGATGGATTTTCGGCTTCTGCCCCCGGGCAACAGGGGTCGCAGCAACTGCACGGCTACTTCAGCATCGGCCCCGACCCGAGCATTGGTCCGATCGCCGGTCCGGTTGAACCGGACACCCTGATTCCGTTGGCGATCGGGTTGCCGGTCCGTGATCCGGCCGGGCTGAAGACATTCGTAAAGCAGGTGTCGGACCCGGCGAGTCCGAACTTTCGGCAGTATCTCTCGCAACCCCAGTTCATAGCCACTTACTCGCCGAGTTCCGCCGATTATGCGAGCCTGCAGAATTGGGCGACCACGAACGGGTTTACGATCAGTTCCACCTATGCCGACAATCTGCTGCTGAGCGTGGGCGGGACGGCCGCGCAGATTCAACAGGCCCTGCACGTAAATCTTGTGTACAGGCTGCGCAAGGATGGGAGCAAGTTTGTTGCCTTGGATCGCGATCCGTCGCTTGATTTGAGCGTTCCGCTGCTGCACATCTCAGGACTTACCGATTACTTTCTTCCGCGCCGATCCGGTCTGCAAGGAACAGGCCAGTTCAACAACTACCGAGCAGTCGACTTGCGGCAGGCCTATCTGGGCACGAGCGCTTTGTGCTCCGGCCTGACAGGGGCCGGGCAGGTGATCGGCCTTTTGGAGTTCAGTGGTTTTAACCAGCCAGACATCATCGGCTACGACAATCTGCAAAACCAGAATCCCCTGCAGGTTCCCGCGTTGAATCCCGCCAACGTGACGCAGCCGGTTGTTCAGGGGGCGCCACTGTTTGCGCCTACCCCTGCCCCCACCGCCGAGGCAACGATGGACATCGAGATGGCCCAGGCCATGGCGCCGGCAGCGGCGATTCAGGTATTCCTGGGCAGTCCGGGCATCACCAGCCATGAAGACGACCTTGTGGCTGCCATGGCCAACGCTTCGCCGGCGCTTACAACGGCCAGCAGTTCATGGGAGACGGGACGAAGCGACAACGCTCAACAGTCTCTGGATGAGATGGCCTCGCGCGGAGTCTCCTTCTTTGAAGCATCGGGTGACTATGGCGATGTGGGCGATCCGCAGGACACGCTGGATATGGATAGTCAGACGTTGGTGGGCGGAACCTTCCTGTCAACCAATGCGCTGATATCTCCACTTCCCACGCCGGTCTATCCGAATCCTTATTATGCCGGTGAGACGACATGGAACCTGAATCCGGGATTTCAGAAAAAGGGGTTGACCGGGGGCGGTATCATGGACGGCAATAACCAGAACGGTCAATGTTATTGCTGGCCGCACGGACTCTGCTGCGGCAGCGGCGTGCCGCTTCCCTCGTACCAGCTGGGGATCGACATGTCGACCAATGGAGGGTCAACGAGCTGGCGAAACTACCCCGACGTTTCAATGGCCGCGGCCAATCTGGAGCTCTTCTATCAGGGGAATAGCGCGCCGGGGTTCTGGGGCACGAGCGCGGCGGCTCCGCTGTGGGCCGGCTTCATGGCGCTTGTGAATCAGAACAGCCTGGCGAATGGCCAGGGACAGGCGGGCTTTGTGAATACCACGCTTTACGACATCGGCAAGACCCGCGGGCTGTCGACCGACCTTTACGCGAGCTGCTTCCATGACATCCATGACGGAGGAAACAATGGCAACGGCTTTGGGCCGGGACACACGACGGTGGCCGGTTACGACCTAACTACCGGCCTGGGTTCTCCTACCTGCTCGCTTGTCAGCCAGCTCTCGACGCTGCATCCGACCACACCCAACCTTCCGCTGGACATCATCCGGTTTGTGATTTCGACCGGTAACGATGACCTGAGAAAGAACCACTGCTGCGGCTGCGGCGGCACCGGGCTGACGGCGGATGTGCTGCTGCAGGATGGGACCAGCTTTCCGCTAACCCTGAAGCCGACGGGAACCGACGATCTTTGGGACAACAACACCACGACGCCGCCGCTGGATTTTCCCATCCCCTCGACCGTAGTCCTCACGCCAACGCACGGGATCAAAGGGATCACGCTGACGATCCACGAACAGTACAGCGAACCTGGTTGCGGTCCGGATAACTGGGACATGACAGCGCTGCATGTGAGTCTCTACAATCCGCCCTTCGTGAGCGCGCAGGCAAGCTGCCAGTTGAACCTGAATGGAACCAGCACTCTGCAGGATGGCAATACCGGACTGACGAGGTTCAGCAACTCGCCCAGCCCCAGCGGGGTTGGACAGACCGCAACCTACCTGGTCAGTTCTGGATCGGGCTGCCCTTAGGGGGAAGCCTACGGGCAGCGTGTTCGCTTCCACTCTCATGAGAGCAGGGACGGAGCGAGGCTTTGCGCCGTCCCGACGGGGAAGCAAAAGGACAACCGCAGGTCCTTCGACTACGCTATCCCACCCCAGCGACGAAGACCTGTCCCTTCACCCCAGCGAGCAACAATCGCTCGCTGGGGACCCCGGCTACCCGTCTACGTTTTATCAACTTCTTCTTTCGTCAGCTCCTCGTCCTCTTCTTCGGGATTGTAGTCGTCGCATGTATCACGCCGATTGCAGCTTGCGCAATCGGCGGGTTCGCAGATTTCCTTTTCCGGGGCCAGCTCATCGCCTTCGCCGGTGACGGTCATGGAGTGCACAGTTTCGGGATCCCTACGGAAGGAAGAGTGAGCGATATTCTGCGAGGCGATCTGGAGGGCGTAGAGGAGCAGGCCGGTGCGGCGCGCATCGATGCGGGAGCTGAGGAAGGCGGCTGTGATCTGGGAGATCGCCACCTGGATGGAGGCGGAATCCTCCAGCATGGGGAGCTTGATGTCATCCCANNACGTATGCGCGCGGGTGTGGAAATAACAATATGCCGACCCGCTGAGAGCCGCAGATTGGCATCTGTGCCCGTTGGTCTTGATGTGACGGCAAAGCTGGAACATCGGGTCCCCCCACCACCTGCGGTGGGCCATCTGCTCGCTCTTCGCTTGCATAAGGTTCGTGGTTTCCCACATACCCCCACCCGTATTTTGTAAACAAATTCCTTGT
>PMYF01000175.1 GCA_003171295.1 Acidobacteriota bacterium
AATAAAATAGCTTGACATTGGACCCCACTAATAATAAACTTCATTCATGCCACACTGTAATCAATGCGAACAGGACTGGGAGCAGAGGAAGCTAGGCGGTGATCCTGTTCAGTGTCCAAGGTGTCATAGAACGGATTGGCGAGAGCCGAAGAAGGGGAAGAATGGAAAAACCGAAGGAAGGCTCGTATCTGAGAATGTGGAATTACCTGGCGGCATCTCGCGGTTTCCTCGGAAAGAACAGGCCTGTGTTAGCGGACCGGCAAATCCAGCAAGCGCAGGAAATATTAAATCTCCTAATGGACCCAGAGAACAACCTGGATTTGATGCGAAAGCCGTGATGTGCCCCTATACCGAGTACGATCCTGAGACCGGGGAGACGTATGGGTGCCTGTTGGCTGAGCATAGTCTGAAAATCAAGCATCGGCGCGGTCCTGCGATTTAGTGACTCCATGTGGCGGGGAGGATGGTATGACGAAACTGACTGAGCCGATACAGCGGTACTCATTTCCATCAGCAGAAGGGTATCCCGCTTTCGATATGGTGAGCTACGCCGATCATCTCGCAGCACTCGCCAAAGCGGAAGCGGAGCTGGACGCGCTCAAGGTGCAGTTGAGCGAGGCTGAATCTATGCTTCGCATCGAGTCTGAGGCAGCGCGGAATTATCAAGCCGAGAACGCATCCCTGCGGGCGCAGGTAGCGCGGCTGACGGAGCCGGCTTTTTAGTGCAATCTCGCATCAAGGTCAAGTTATGGTATTGTTAGGGAATGGCGACGGATATCTTCGACGGCCCTAAACTGAAGTCTTTTCGCAAGCGGGCTCGTCTGACTCAGATGCAAGTGGTTACGATGGCCGGTGTATCAGAGACAACCATCTGCTACCTGGAGCGCGGCGACCGCAAACCGCAAAGCCGGACCCTCCAAAAACTATTGAACCTGTACGCCACGCGGATTGACTACTGGCGGCAGTTGGCTGCGAGACTCGAAGGAGAAGTGCATGTCGAAGGAAAAGTCGATCCCCAAGCGTCTGAGTGGAAACGAGGCTCTGGACTCAATCATGGAAGCAATCTACAAACGCCTGTCGGCTCACGGCCACTTCCACAGCCACAAAGCGTACCAGGGCTACAGCGCAACCGTTAAGCTCGAATTCCGGCCGGCGCGCAGTTTCTCCCCGCCTTTGACCGATGACTTCACCGTGGAAGACTTGGATCCCGGTGTGGAGTTGGAACCGGCTATGTACGAAACAGTTGAGATCCCCGTCCGTCCCCCAAACCAGGTACGCGAGGAAGCTGGGCTAGATATGCCAGTGCAGGTAGAGGAGCGGGGTCAGTTGGTCGAGCGCTTCATCCCCCCGGCGAAGTATAAGGGCAGGCTGAAGCCCAACGGCAAGAAGCCATCCACGGCGAGCATGGACACGCCCGCGGTCCCGGGAACGAACCCGGTGAGCGATGAAGTAGTCGAGCAGTTCGGCGTACAAACGAGGCCGTAAATGACGCGCGAAGAAAAGGTCCATCAAATCGCAGATCAGATGCAGGAGTTGCTCAGGCAGCCGGGAGTTGAAATGTACCTCGTTCCTGACGCCGAGCATACGGTGCTGATTCACGGAAGGGTCAACCTGCTTCTTCTCGCGGAGTGGGTTCTGGCGAGAACGGGATAGATGCCTCCAGCCAAGTTCAAACCCGCTCGTGACAAGAGCAACGCCGAACTCAGGCGGGCCGCACTCCAGCGCCTCCAGAACCGCTGGAACCTCGACAACGAGGATGGCGAGTGGGAACCCCAGACGGAGCCGGTCATCACGCCGGGACTAAAGGAAATACCGGGAGGAATCGAATTGTGCATCCGAGTTCTTCGATCGCACGAAGATGACGATGCCCGCCAGTTCCTTGAGATGTACGACCAGTGCAGCAAGACTGACCGCGCCCACTTGCGTATCGAGGACATTGCGCACGCATCTGGAATCGGATCGCTACGCCTAAGGGAGATCGTCGGCACGGCGCTGTTTATCTACGCCGACAGCCAAGCTCAGATGATTCTATCCGCGTCCATGCCCAAGGTCATGCGTTCCACGGTGAAGGCTGCGACGGACGAAGTACCCATCACCGCAACCGTAATCGAAAGAGACGGCGCGATTGTAACCAAGGTGGTAGGAAAGACCAACGGGGACGTCAGGGCGATGGAGATGTTGCTCAAGTCTCGTGGCATTCTTCCGATCCCCAAGGGATCGCAGATCGCTATCCAAGTGAACGCTGGCGACAAGGAATCCAAGCAACTTGAATCCGGACACACCTGGAAGTACCCCGAGGACCGGCTCAAGGAAATCGTAGCCGTGACTAACCCCAAGCAGCTCGAAGCGAGCCACGTCACGACCGGCGAGCCGATTCACTTCGATCACAACAAGCCGATGGTGTTTGAAAGGTAATAAGATGAGCCAATCGGAACCAAATGGAATTTATGTTTATCAGCCGTTTGGAATACAAGACGGAAAAGAGAGATGGTCGCTCGGCTTGATTTATGGCGTCGGGGGCCTTCCAAACCTCACTCGAATCGAAGGTCTCACCAAAGACGGCGCGGAACGAGTAGCGGCTGCATTGAGGCATGAGCATTCCTGCGAGTGCATGGACGCATCGGGACGCTGCATGATCACCGGAGAGGTTTGATATTTTCTCAAAACGCCTCGCTACCGAACAACTCTCCATGCTTTCGGAGCACTCCGCCAAGTCGGAGACCGGCCTATGGATTCCCGAATACCACTCCCTTTCCCAGATCGACAGCTTCAACTCCCACTTCAAGACGCTGGCGGAAAAAGCGGAACGTGCCGACGAAGACGTGGAGTCCGCTCTTGGTCCGGATGAATTGAACTGGATTCAGAATGAGTATGCCATCTGCGCCTGTGACGACCGCTACTGGATGGAGAGCTATTTCTACATCAATGACGACAGCAAGCTGGTCCGATTCAATGCTCGATTCTCTCAGTCCATGTTGATCGACACCTGGGCCGAACGCGAAGAGGCCGGGCTTCCCATTGAGCAACAGATCCTCAAGGCTCGCCAGCAGGGAATCTCGACGCTGGTCGAAGGGGCCATCGCCAAGAAAGTAAACTTCGGCATCGGCATCAAGGCGGCGGTAGCCTCCTACGATCAGGACGCCTGCGAGCGCATGGGCGGCATGATGGAGCTTGCCTTCAACGAGATGCCCTCATGGATGAAGGCCAACCCTACAAGCGACCGCGCCGGGTCACTGAAGGCATTCGCTGCTACCAATACGCGCTTGACCTTGTATTCGGGCAAGAAGGCTTCAGGTATCGCCCGTGGTGACACTCCGTCAGTCCTTCATATCTCCGAAGTCTCAATCTTCCCTGACGCATCGAACGTGATTGAGAAGTCTCTGTTTCAGGCCGTCCACCCTTCCCCCAACACGTTCATGATCCTCGAGTCGACGGGCAACGGAAACACGGACTGGTGGGCGCGCACGTGGTACTCCAGCAGGGACTACTGGGCATCTGGCGGGGCAAGGCTCCAGCCGATATTCTTCCCATTCTTCATCGCCGTCGACTTGTTCCCCACTCCGACGTGGCGCCGCGAGCACCCCGTACCAAGGGACTGGCAGATGCTCACCGAGACTCGGCAGATGATGGCCAAGGCTGCAGAGTACGTCCACCAGACGCCTTTGATTCGCAAGTACGCGGGCGACGGTTGGAGGATGCAGGACTTTCAAGCCTACTACTGGGAGCAGGAGTTGAAGGAAGCACGGCGCAAGGGCGAAGAGAATTCGTTCTATCAGGAGCGCCCGATGGACGACAACGAAGCCCTTCGGCCAAAGAAAGACCTTGTATTCAATCTGATGGAGGTCAAGAAACAGGAGGAGACGCGCTCAGATTACACGGTCTGGTCAATCATCGGCGAGCAGGTTCAGGAGCGATACTGCCCCGATCCGGTGGACATCGACTACGATGCCGACAGGTTCCGAGTGAGCTATGACGGCAACATCACCGACCTTCGCGGGAGGATGGCAAAGACGTTCTGGTGGGAGTTTGTTCCGATCAAGCAGCCTGTTGAGACGGGCATCGACCTGTTCGACGTGGAGCGCAAGTGCATGATCTACCGCTGGCCGGAAGCTGGGTACACCTACGGAATCGGCGTGGACAACTCAGGCGGAACAGGAAAGGACGGCACCTACCTCAGCGTGAACGGGAAAGCGATCTACGGGAATGAGCCCGACTTTCAGGCTGCGTGCTGGTGGTCGAACAAGACTGACCCCTCGCTGGTGCATCCGTACATCATGGCGCTGGCATCACTCTATGGGTCCGAGATGCCTGATGGAACTCACCCGATTGTGGGCATCGAGCAGGTCTATGGCCTGGGCGACACGCCGCAGATTCAGATGCTTTCGATGGGCTGGAACAAACGCAACTTCTACCACTTTAGCCGACTGGACGGCATGAACCCCGAGCACGACAAAAAGAAGTCAAAGCGCATGGGCTGGTACACGACGGAATGGAGCCGTAACTTCATGCTCTCGCTCTACAAGACGGCCGTAGAGAATCACTGGCGCAAGGTCAATGACCCATTCCTGCTGAAGCACGAGATTCCCGCGTTCCAGATCGACAAGACAGAAGGCGGCAAGACGCGGTGGGACCATCAGGACGGCAAGCGGGACGACAGGATCTTCGGAGACGGCATCGCCTACTGCATCATGAACGATACGGAAAGCATGACCCGGCGGGTGCTGAACAAGTTTGAGGGCGACGAGGAAGAGATTGAGATTGATTATGGGTATCCAGTGGGCATAAACTCAACACTTGAAGAGATGATGGGAGCGGAACTGTGACAGCTGGATTCGAGAAGTGGTGGAGCGAGCAGGGCCGCTTTATGGACCCCGATACCGAAGACGTGCATTGGTACGACAAGCGGGAAGCTCTCGCTCGTCTAGCCTTCGATGAGGGCGTGAAGATTGGGATGGCGATAGCGGGGAATTACGTTGCCGATGATTACATTTATCCGACATGTGTGCGATTTGCCAACGGAAGAACGGTCACACTCCTCAAAGATCCGATTCCACATCTGGAAATATCTTCCACAGAGGTTAACCAGTGGGCATAAACTCAACACTTGAAGAGATGATGGGAGCGGAACTGTGAACGACTACCCTAAATCCGATTTCTCGATTTATTCGGTATCTCCAGCGAGTCGAACAGAGGCGGAGCCGCTCGTGCGGGCGCATTATTTGAAACGTTGGCCAGGTGTCGTAACCGCCACCTTGGGAATGTGGAAAGGCCCGTTCTTGGTTGGCGTAATCGTGTTCGCGCTTCCACCCCGCGAAACAGCGAAACGATACCGGGTGCATGTCGCGTGGGAGTTGGCAAGGTTGTACATCATGGACTCCGAGCCGTTTAACTCTGAGACGTGGTTTATGGCGAAGGCTATCAAGTGGGTGCGCGGCACATTCCCGGCAGTTGAAATGCTAGTGTCTTATGCCGACCCATCGGCGGGACACGCGGGCATCATCTACAAGGCTGCAAACTGGCGGCAAGATGGCCGTACCGATCAAGAACGGAAGACGCCGCGCTTCGACTATGGAGTAGGTGGTAAAGTGTACTCCCGGCGATCTCATGTCCCAAATGGAGCAACAGTGGACAGGATACCGAGAGTTTCAAAGTTTCGATTCACCTATCGACTCAGGAAAGAAACGGTGGCATCATGAGCTTTATTATTCTTCCCGGCGAGCAGAAAGACGACTGGGCATTCGAGAACGGCAAAGAGGTCCTCTGGTATCTGGAGAACCCCATGACGCGTGTCGTCCAGATCACCGCACCAATGGCCCCCATCCCTTACGGCTTTAACCGTCACAAGACGAATCAGCCAAAGGAGATGGACCGCGTATTCCGCAAACTGCACGAGCAAGAGCGGGACAAGAACGCGCAGGTCATCGAGAAGATGTGGAGCCGTGGCCGAGCTCAGTACGAGGCCTTGCGTGACAGGCTGAATCAACGGCTCGTATCGGCTGACACGAAGGTATGGGAGAAGGCATTCATCCGCGAATCGTTGCGGCTGATGAGCGAGCGCGACAATGAGGCTCAGAAGAATAATGTCTATGGTATTTCGGCGATGGAAGAGTCTCCCGCGCCACTTGAAGGCGCAAGAACGAGGGTGAACTAGATGAGACTGAGAATTCTTGACATCAACTGCCGGTGGTTCTGGTTTACTTTGTTCTTTCGCGTAGACCACAGTCCTAATACTGGCTACCACATTGAATCCAGCCTCTACGAATATCAACGGTGGTCTGGTCCGTGGTTTCACTTCTGGATGTGGGAGTCTCTGCCGGATATGAGGCCGCAAGTGGCTCTCAAGCCGCGCAGTGAAGGGATAGCTACACTTGCGCAGGCAATGACGAATCCAGAACTTAAGGTAGGCACGAAGTCGCGATTCGAGGATGTGAACTGATGGCTGAGCGAGACGAGATAAATTGGCAGTGCCCCGATTTTGAGTCTCCCGATGCAACCAAGCTCGGGTTTCTCAAGCGTTGCATCTCGCAAGGCATCGCGTGGCAGCAGGAGAACTGCAACACGTCCGACATGCAGCGGGCGATGGACATTCTCGCGGGCAAGACGGGCGGGAAAGTCTCGTCGAAGTGGGCCAAGTTCACCACGGGCGACCTGAAGCGTGGCATCTTGGAAATCGTCGAAACGCTCTCCGACATCCGCCCCTACTGGGGTTACTCGACGGACAACAAAGCCTTCCTCGAAGAAGCAAACATGATGAGCCGAGTGGCGAAGGCAATCTACCTGGAGTCCTTCGTCGACCGCGCCATCAAGGATGCGCTCCAGTTCGCCGCGGTGTCGGGGGCCGGGTTCATCTATCCCTTCTATTCGCGGTCCATGTTCGGCGCCGGCGACGGTGAGTTCGTGTTCATGGCGCTGGGGCAGCCCGACGTGCTCCCGATCCAGCTTGGACGCAGCAAGGACTACCAGAACGCCTACATCGTCACGCTGGCCATCCCGATGGGCATTGCTGAGGCTCATGCAAGGTTCCCTGAGTTCCAGCAGTTCTTGAAGCCGTTCTCGAAGAAAAGGTACGGTCGCACTAAGGGCGGCGAAGACATCAGAAGGAGCGATACGAGCCGCTGGCGCTTTCATAACATTGAGGGGCAACTCGAAAGCTATACCGACGTGTTTTACACCTACGTTCTGGACCTGAGAGTCAACTACGGCGAGGTTGACGAAAAAGGCGACCCGATTCTCGGCGAAGACGGCAACCTCATCGGCAAAGAGTTAGACATGGGCCAAGTGGGAACAAGCTGGTACTACAAAGTTCCCTATGTCGGCCAGTCAATCACGCGCTTTGAGGGCGGCGCAAGCGTTACGCGGCCGGCTACGGAGGATGATTGCCGAGTGTATCCTCAACGACGGCTGCTGATCCATTGTGACGGCGCTTTGATGTACGATGGCCCAGCATTCGACTGGCACAGCATGGTTCCCCTGGTGCCCTTCTATCTCGACGAATGGGCATGGGAGCCGACCGGATATTCCCTGTTCAACGGTACGGCGGCAACACAGGATGCGATTGATGACCTGATGCGATCGATCTACCGGGTAGCGATGGCTCGCGCAATGCCCGGAAAGGTCTACAACATCGACATCACCACTGGCGAGAAGGCCGGCAAGCTCACCTCGCGGCAAGCGGAAGGGCTTGATCCGTTGAGCCCGGACATTACCTGGGGCATCGACGGAGACATCAAGGAGCCCGTCTTAAAGCCTCCAATGCCGGAATGGTGCTACAACGTGCCCGAGTGGGTGATGAAGGTCGTAGAGTTCCTTCAGGCGTCCATCCTTCGCCAGTTGGGCCATGACCAAATCAAAGCGCTTGAGAAGCTGCGCGGCAACATCTCCGACCCAGAGAAACTGCTCGACGCAGAAGGCCCCACGGTCATGGGCACATCGCGGTCGATGGAGCGTGGATTCAGAGACCTGGCGGAGATGCTTAAGTTCCTTGTGATCCAGTACATGCCGGTGCGGACGCTCATTGACTATCTTGGCACGGACGGCATTCCAGCTACGGTGTTCGATTATTCCCCGGATATGGTGATTCCTTCGCACATGCCGGGAGAGCAGACGGTCGATCCGATGGGCCAGCCCGTTGCTTCCAGCGTGGAGACGTTGACCCGGGCCAAGACGTTCGCGCGCAATCTGCGGACGTTCATGACACCGCATTCGATGCACTACATCGCCCAGGCCAAGCAGAGGCTCGACACGCTAGCGTTGCTCGGCAAGGGTGTGCCGGTTGACCCTGAGACGATTGCGAACACGTTTGATCTTCCGAACTGGGGCAGCATCGACGGGTCGACGATCAAGGAGAAGGTTCTCAACTGGGCCAAAGAGCAGGTTACCCAGAAGGCACAGATCGCCAAGCTCGAAAAGGCGGAGGGTCTTGTTCCGCCAGAGGATGCCGGAGGGAAGCCGGGACCGAAGCC
>PMYF01000838.1 GCA_003171295.1 Acidobacteriota bacterium
AAAACAAAAGACTTAAACAAAATGCCATTATATTCATGAAAATTAACGAGATAGCTTGAGTTCAGGGATCCGAAATTGCGAAGAAACGCCTCAAACCCACGGTAGGCCAATATCTTGCAGAAAATAAGCAACTTGTACATGCGATGCCCACGCGAAGCCAATATGTTGATGAAGAGATTGGGGATATTGGCATGGACAAGGCGTCCGATCTTCGGGCTCGTAAACCTTCGGCCGCGGCGGGGCAAATGACCAGGCCCTTGCCAACCCCCTGGCTGTGACACACTTCCCCAAATCGGTTATCGATGGTTTCGACTCGAGGGATGAGGGAAATTGAGTCGCCCGTGACGAGCAGCGCGCCCCCTCACCCGGCTCGCTACGCTCGCCACCCTCTCCCCTCGGAGAGGGCTCAGGAGTTCGATCGATTGCGACCCCTCGGCGAGAGCTGAGGGGATTTCGAGAAACAATGACCGAAGTCTAGGCCTTTTCGCAGCAGGCGCCGCGCGAATATTTCAATTGGGTTGATATGTACTGTGATAATGTTCTAACACAAAATAGTATGAAGAAAGGCCCGCTTGACCACCTGCTTTTGTCCACTCTCCCCCCGTCTTCCCTCCTGAGCGATTCGGGTCAAGTGGTCGCGGGTTCCACCAAGTACTTGTCCATCCATGCCAGGATGAGCTTGCGCATGGCGGGGAGTTCCGTGTGGGGGCAATCGAAGAGCTCGATGTGGCAATCTTCAGACTTTCCGTATTTTCGGTATAGCGGCAGCAGGTAGTCGCGTATGCGCTCCACGCCGGCGGGAGGAGTCAGGTCATCCAGGCGGCCATTCACGCTCAGCCGCGCGCGAGGCACGATCAGCTCATTGATTTGCTCCGACTGAAAGTGCTTGAGCAGGGATGGGACGAAATAATACACCCCGTGCCCACTCAAGTTGTGAATCCTGATGAGCTCTTGGAAGTCGGTGAGGCAGCAGACGTCCATGCAGGCCCGCACGCGCGGATCGAGCGCCGCCAGCCACCACGCCTTGGTGGAGCCCATGGACATTCCCAGAACGCCCAGGCGGTTCGGGTCAACCTCCGGCCGGGTGGCCAGATAATCGAGGGCGCGAAATTCGTCGAACATCATCATTCCCCACAGGCCTTGGCCATTCCAGAGCATGTACTTGAAGGTGTCCACCTCACCCCTACTGCCGTTATCATCGTGTTTCCGCTCGCCGAAACACCAACTGTCGATGGCCAGAGTCACCAGACCCTTCTCCGCGCAGACCGGCGCATAGGCTGGTTGGGCGTCAGCACCCACCAGGAGTTGTTCCTTGCCCAGGTCGTACATCCCGCCATGCCAGTGGATGTAGAGCAGGCCCGGTGCGCGCGCGGCGCGTTTGTCCGGGACCAGCAGCAGCGCCGGAACCGGCTCGACTCCATTGAGGTCAAGGAGCATGCGTTCCAGGGTGTAGCCGTCATGTTTTTCTGTCTTCAGGATTTTCACCGGGCCGGGCTGGTGGTCCCAAGGCAGGTCGCCCAACAGGTTCCAAAGTTCCTTGCGGCGTTGGGCCTGATAAGGGGCAAACTCTGTTGCGGATTCTTCCGGTTGTGACATACCTGACATCGGTACAGTTCCTCCTACAGCCAGCATGGCAACAGATTGCTTCAGAAAATCTCGACGGCGCGATGACGACATGGGTGGTCCCCCGGCGAAGCCGTTAGCGAAAGTGAGCCACAATCTTACTACGTCGAGAGGTAGCGTGTGTCAAGCGCAACTTAGGGAGTCTTAGAGCGGCAGAGCCGGACGCGCGGCTTCTGCGGAGAGCCCTAGGGTTGCGGCTTCCAGCGGAGCACCGGCTTGCGCGCGGCGGCGACTTCATCGAGGCGGGTAACCCGCGTCGTGTAAGGGGCCTTCAGGACGAATTGCGGATCTTCCTCAACCTCCTGGGCAATCGCCTGAAGCGCGTCGATGAAGGCGTCCAACTCTTCCTTGCTGGCGCTCTCGGTGGGTTCAATCATCAGCGCGCCCGCAACAATATGGGGAAATGCCGTCGTGTAAGGATGGAATCCGTAATCAATCAGGCGCTTGGCGAGATCGCCCGTGTGGACGCCCTGCGCGGCTTGGCGCCGATCCGAGAAAACGCATTCGTGCATGCACGGCTGGTCGTAGGGGAGGTCGAAGGATCCGCGCAGCCGGCTTCGCACGTAGTTCGCGTTCAGGACAGCGTCTTCGGTGGTCTGCCGCAGCCCCTCGGGGCCATTTGCCAGGATGTACGCGAGGGCTCGAACCACCATCCCGAAATTCCCATAAAAGGCACGGACGCGCCCGATGCTCTTGGGGCGGTCGTAGTTCAGCCGAAATCTTCCTTCCGGCGACTTCTCCACGATGGGCGAAGGAAGATAAGGCTCCAGGATTTTCTTTACGGCCACCGGGCCCGAGCCCGGGCCGCCCCCGCCGTGAGGCGTGGAAAAGGTCTTATGCAAGTTCAGATGCATGACGTCGACGCCGAAATCAGCGGGGCGCGCGACGCCGACGAGCGCATTCATGTTGGCGCCGTCCATGTAGACGAGGCCACCTCGAACATGCACAATCTGCGAAATTCTGCCGATTTCCGATTCGAAAGTCCCCAGCGTGTTGGGATTGGTCAGCATCAATCCCGCCACGTCGGCATCCATGGCGCCGGCGAGGTCCACAATGTCAATGCAACCGCGCTCATTCGACTTGATGTTGCGGACCGCGTAGCCGGAAGTCGCCACGCTGGCCGGGTTCGTGCCATGCGCGGAGTCGGGAATCAGGATGTACTTGCGGGGATCGCCGCGCTCGGTGAGGCAGGCGCGGATCATCAGGATGCCGGTAAATTCACCCTGGGCGCCGGCGGCGGGCTGCAGCGAGACGGCATCCATGCCGGTGATTTCCCGGAGGCAGCGTGCGGTTTCGTCGAGAACCCGCAAACAACCTTGCACCACATCTTCCGGAGCATAAGGATGGTCGGTGGCCAGACCTTCCAGCCGCGCCACCACCTCGTTGATGCGCGGATTGTATTTCATCGTGCAGGAGCCCAGCGGATAAAGCCCTGTGTCCACGCCGTAGTTCCAAGTGGAAAGCCGTGTGAAGTGGCGGACGACTTCAAGTTCGGAAACCTCAGGGAAGCCGTCAATTTCCGCACGCACGACATCCGCGCCCAGCAGGGCGGCGGGCGAAACGGGCGGAACATCCAAGGGAGCGAGTTCAGCGCCGACTTTACCCGCAGAACTCTGTTCGAAGATCAGCGCTTCATTGCGGGTGACGTGGGGTCGGGCTTCGCGAATGCGATTTTCCATAATCAGCTCATCCTGCAGTTGGCCGCGGCCAGCGCTCAGGCGGCGATGTGGTGCTCTCACCTCGACTCGCGGCTGGCTGGCACGGGGTCGGCCTTCCGGGCCGGAGCGATAGGCAGGGGACTGGCCGCAAATCGGCGGCACACCTCCACCATGCGGTCGATTGCAACCCTGCTTACCGTTTCTGTGAAGCACATCAGGAGATGATTCTTGAGTTCCGGATAGAACTTTCCCAGCGGCAGGCCGCCGATGATTTTCTCCTGCCGCATCTTCCCCAGCAGGCTTTCGGCATCGCCCGGAACCTGGAGGACAAATTCATTGAAGCGCGCGCCGCTGAAAGGCGCCACGAATCCCGGGATTTCGCCCAGTTCGGTGGCAGCGTAATGAGCCTTCGCCAGGTTTTGCTCGGCGAGCAGCTTTAATCCCACCTTGCCCAGCAGGCAGAGGTAAATGGTCGCTGCGAGCGCGCAGAGCGATTGATTCGTGCAGATATTCGAAGTGGCTTTCTCGCGCCGAATGTGTTGTTCGCGTGTGGCGAGCGTGAGCACAAAGCCGCGCCGGCCTTCGGTGTCAACGGTCTGGCCGATCAGGCGGCCCGGAACCTGGCGCAGGAATNNGTCGCCAGGAAACCCACGTAGGGTCCGCCGAAGGACACAGGCACACCAAAGGATTGGGCCTCACCGCACACAATATCGGCGTCGCTGGGAGGCTTGACGATCGCCAGGGAGAGCGGCTCCGCGATGGCAACGATCAGCAGCGCACCCTGGCGGTGGGCGAGGGGAGCGATCTCCGAGACGCGTTCTAAAGTCCCGAAGAAGTTTGGTGACTGAATCACCACGGCAGCAGTCTTGTCATCCACGGCGGATTCGAGCCGGGCCATGTCGATCCGGCCGGAGGCAGCGTAAGGGACTTCCTCGATCTTCAGGTCCTGGTGCCGTACGAACGTCCGCAGGACCTGCCGATATTCCGGATGCAGGGATTGCGCCAGGACGACGCGGTGGCGGCGCATGACGCGCAGGGCCATCAGGACAGCTTCCGTGGTGGCGGTCGAGCCGTCGTAGAGTGATGCGTTGCTCACTTCCTGGCCGGTGAGCTGTGCCATCAATGTCTGGAACTCAAACATTGCCTGCAGGGTTCCCTGAGCGATCTCAGCCTGGTAAGGCGTGTAAGCCGTGAAGAACTCGCTGCGGGAGAGCAGAGCATCGACGACCACCGGGCGATAGTGCGAATAGGCTCCTGCTCCCAATAAGGACACGTACTCGCGGCTGCTCTCACTTGCCGCTTGGCGAAAGAACTCCACGATTTCCATCTCCGAGAGCGGCCCGGGAAGATTCAGGTTTCCGCGCAGTTTCAACTCCGCGGGGACCTGCGCGAAGATCTCATCGATAGAGGCATATCCCGTGGCCCGGAGCATGACTTGCCGGTTAGCGGGTGAAATCGGCAAGTAGCGCATCAGTGGGCCTTTTCCTTCTGAATGTATGCCTCGTATTCATCTGCGGTCATGAGATTGTCGATCTCACTGCGATCGGCGAGCCGAACCCGGACCAACCAGGCGTCACCGTGGGGATCGGTGTTCAGCAGTTCCGGGTTGTTCTGTAGCTTGTTGTTGACGGCAGTTACCTTGCCCGTCACCGGGGAAAAGATTTCGGAAACTGTTTTGACCGATTCGACATTCCCGAAAGACTCCGACGCCGTCAGGTGGTCGCCCGGCTTGGGGAGTTCCACGAAGACGACGTCGCCTAGTTCCTTCTGGGCGTAGTCAGTGATGCCGATGGTTCCTATGGATTCGTCCACCTGGATCCACTCGTGGTCTTTGCTGTAAAGAAATTCTGGGGGGTACATACGGAACTCTTCTCCTTTATGTTTAGGCCGTCTCCGCCGCGTGGCCGTCGGGGCCATTCGGAGTTTGGCGGCAGGCTGGAGGAAACTCGTATCAGGTTACCTGATACGAGTTTCGACGCTTATAAAATGGTAGCGCGACAATTCGCGCGGGAGCGAGTTTCCCGCGGATTTCGATTTGAATTTCCCGCCCCACCTCTGCGCAGGAAGGGGGCACATAGGCCAAACCAATATTCTTCTTGAGAAAGGGTGCGGGCGATCCGCTGGTGACTTTGCCGACACACTCCCCCTCAACCCAAACGGGATACCCATCGCGCGCGACCGCCCGGTCTGTCATTTCAAACCCGATGAGCCGCTTCGGTACTCCCTGTTCGCGCTGCTGGAGGAGTACGTCCCGGCCCAGGAAGTTCCCTTTCGCAGGTTTCGCGATCCAGCCGAGGTTGGCTTCCAGAAGCGTGGTCTGCTCATCAAGTTCGTGCCCGTAGAGTGCAAATCCCGCTTCCAGCCGCAGCGTGTTGCGCGCCCCCAGGCCTGCCGGAATCAGGCCCTCTGCTCGACCCGCTTCCAGCAGAGTGCTCCACACCCGCACCGCCTGATCAGGTGTGAAATAGAACTCGAATCCGTCTTCCCCCGTGTAGCCCGTGCGGGCCAGAATCCCCTCCACGCCGCAACAACGCGCGGGGCGGAACCCGTAATACTGCAAATCCGCCGGATGGGGCTCCGTGACCTTTTCCAGAATCTCCACCGCCCGCGGGCCCTGCAACGCAAGCTGGGCGTAAAGGGGGGAAACGTTGTGCACGTCAGCCCCAAAGGAATTGTTCCGAACGATCCACTCGAAATCCTTTTCCGTGTTGGCGGCATTCAC
>PMYF01000187.1 GCA_003171295.1 Acidobacteriota bacterium
GCAGGTAAGAGCATAAATGTATCGGTGCTTGAAGGCGCTTGGAGGCGGCTTGAGGTGGCGTCAGGTCCGCCAGAAAGGCGGGCGAGTTGCGCTTAGGGAACAGGTCTCCCCGGAACCCGATTTTCCGCCCATTTCGTGGGCGCGACTCTGGGACACATGACATCTGCACAAGAACAGAGACATCGGCAAGTACGTGACGGTCTATTCTTGAAAGGAGTTTCCCATGGGCGAGGGCCCCACCACAGGTGAACTGGAGATGACCAAGATCCGTCTCGATTATGCGTGGAAGTACTTTGACTCTGCGGCGCGGCAGCGCATGCTTTTCCTAAACTTCTTCCTGATTGCTGTCGGTGTCTTGGGGAGCGCGTTCGGGTTTGCGGTGAAGGAAGGTGCATATTCGCTTGCTGTTGGAATCTGTATTTTTGGTGTCGTTGTCTCAGCCTCTTTCATCGCATTTGACATGCGGATGCTAGCCTTCGTGAACCGGGCACTGAAGATCCTCGAAACATTGGAGCGGCTGACCATTTTCCCAGACGGCTTTAACGGGGTGACGGTTTCAGGAAAACCGGGTACACAGCTTGGCCTCGCACGTGTAGAGCCAGATACAGAGGGAGCCGTGGCGGTACCTCCTATGGCAGACGGGCTGAGAGGGATGAGTGTGCGGTTCACGAATGGCATTTCGAGGTTCTGGAGATACGCAGGGAAGGTCAAGATATGGGTCCGTCTCATTGAGGGGATGTCGCTCTTGGGCTTTCTGCTGNNGAATCGCACGGCTGTGAGCATCCCAGCATCTACAGATGTGCCAAGTGCGCAAGTAACTCCCTAGTGCTCCTGAAGACCTGAACCCTGGGATGCCAATACAGGATATTCTCCCGGCTCCCAAGCACATACACGGGCAGGCCCAAGCCCAGTGCGATGCCAACCTCGACGTGTTTGCCGCCTGGTATGTATCGTCCTTTCCGTTCTGAGATGAGCACGACGCCATCCGTGGCCCGGCGCACGTCTTCCTCATCCATGAGGGCAATTCGAGTTTTCTCTTCATTTGTGTAGCTGGATGCTCCAAGGTGAAACTTCGTGTCTTGAGTGATCCAACGGGACGTCACTTCGTGGCCGGCCGCAGCCAACCTGTTGAGTAGCCGCAGTGCCTTCCTCTGAGAATGGGAGGCGATGTAAAGCTTCATAATCGGACTCCAAACTTGAGTGGTACAGTACGTCCGTCTCCCTACGACTCTTGGGTCTTCAACCCGACGTGCCTGCCTATGCCGGGTGCCCCTGGTCCCCCGGGAAAAGAGATTTTGCGACCTCGTATTCTCTGGACAGGTCAAAGCCAATGGACTGCTCGGAGGCGATTTGCTTGAAGGCGACGTACATGAGGCAGACGAGGTGCAGGCCGCTGAAAGTACCGGGCAGGCTCTTCAGTGTGTACTTCTGGTCCGGGTTGTTGGTGTCGAGGCCCCGCTGACCGAGGACGGCGATCTCGAAGCCGATTCTCTTGACCTCTTCTAGCGGCATCTTGTCGAACTTCCTCAGTGCGCTCAGACAATACATCACGGCATCGGGGCGAACGCCCAACGGCAATGCCTTGCGGAAGGAGTCTTCGGCCAGCCTGGTCCGTTCCTGGCGTGCAGCCTCGGCAACGGGGCTCTGTTCGTCCAGTGAGATAGCTTTCGCGTAACCTGCGTCGGCTGCCTTGATGTCCCCCTTCGCATGAAGTGCCTGGGCCTGGGCGAATACGGATTGCTGGTCCATGGGGTTCAACTCAACGGCTTGTCTCAGGAGCCGCTCGGCTTCAGCGATCTGCCCGACATTCAGAAGGCACGCGCCCAGGTTCCGCAGGGCCCAGGGATTCTGAGGTTCTCGTTCGACGGCCTGCCGGAGGACCTCGATGGCTTCGTCAATCCGCCGCAGGCGCCCCAGAGCTACTCCCAGGGCAATCATTGCCCTGACTTCGCCAGGAGTCACCCTTAACGCGTGGCGAAGATGGGTTTCAGCCGTGTCCAGTGCCCCCATGTCGCTGAGGGCCATGCCGAGGTTATAGAGGACGTCGAAGTTGTCAGGCTGTTGCTGGCGGAGCATCTCCAGGAGGCGGAGGGCATCTGGGTATTCGCCGCGTTTGAGTTTCTCGAGAACCACCTGCATCGGACTTGGACGCTTCGGATCGTGACGCCACCTGACTTGGATGGTCTCGTTGCCGGTTAATGACGCACTGGACGAGAAATTGCGCACCCGCATTCTGAGCCATCCGCGGATTCATTACACTGGGCTGGTAAGGGATACGGCGCCTTACTACTGCGCTATGGATCTGATGGTTCTGCCAACGTGGCGGGAGGGGTTCCCGAACTCGGTGTTGGAGGCTGCAGCAACGGGAATTCCCGTGGTGACTACGCTTTCCACAGGCTCGCGCGATGCAGTGGTACCTGAGGTGACGGGACTGCTTATTCCACCGGGTTACCCGGAGGCGCTACGGGAAGCGATTCTCAAGCTGATACGCGATCCGGAGCGCCGCGATAGGATGGGGCAGGCGGCTCGGGCGTGGGTGATTGAACACTTTGTCAACGAACGCGTGGTCGGCCTTACGGCTGCGT
>PMYF01000295.1 GCA_003171295.1 Acidobacteriota bacterium
ATGGACGTCCAGATGCCGGAGATGGATGGCTATGGCGCCACCGCTGCGATTCGAGAGAGAGAGAAGCTGAGTGGCCAGCACCTTCCGATTCTGGCGGTCACTGCGCATTCGAGGCCAGATGAGTTGCAACGCTGTTTGGCGGCAGGAATGGACGGATGCGTTACCAAGCCGATTCATGAAGCTGATCTCTGGGACGCCATGCATGGCGTGATGGGTGTCGCTTGCCAGAGTGAAATTCCACCGGTCGTGCGACGGGACCCCGTGGCCTTCGATGAGAATGTCGTACTGTCACGCGTGAATGGCGACCTGGATTTACTCAGAGATATCGTGGGACTCTTCTTGGAAGATTGTCCTTTGCGAATAACAAGGATGCGCGAGGCCGTTTCCCGGGGTGACGCGAATGGCCTGGAGACCGCCTCGCATGCACTGAAGGGCGCAATCGCCAACTTTACGACGAACGGCGCCTACCAAGCTGCGCAGCAAGTTGAATCACTCGCCCGATCCCGTGAGCTTGGAGCCTGCGAAGTTGCCATAGGGATTCTGGAGGCCGAACTGTCAAACCTCACGCCAGAGTTGATTCGATTAGCGGGAATGACAACCTGGGTAAAATCCTCGGGGTGCGAGCAAGAGGCACCGGTCTGAAATAATCAGCACATCGGGGGAAGAGCGGGTGCCGACTCCTGTCCGTAACAAAACCTCATATGCGTTGAATTTAGGGAAGTTGCTACCGCCAGACAGGATCTTCTTAAGTGGGTTTGATTTCACCGGGTGTGACCGTTACTTCTCCCGCCATGCACAATTATTGCGGAGCACAGCGGGCTGGCCGAGGATGCCGGCGGAGCTCCGCCGGCGCGGCTGGGCGGTGAATCACAAACGGGTCTACCGCTGGATGCACCAGGACAATCTGCTCTGCCTGCGCCGGCGGAAGTTCGTGGTGACGACCGATTCCGATCATGGCCTGCCGACGTACCCCAACCTGGCCCGAGCCTTGGCGCTGACGGGTCTCGATCAGCCTGGGGGGTCGACATCACCTACATCCGTCTGTAACTGGAGTTTGTCTACCTGGCGGTGATTCTGGATGCCTTCTCACGGCGGGTGATCGGCTGGGCACTGGACCGCGCCCTGGAAGCCGAGCTGACGCTGCAGGCGCTAGGGATGGCCCTTGAGCGGCGTCGACCCGCGCCCGGTCTGCTCGCTCAAACCCACAAGGAGGCCGCTGCGCGGCAGCTTTCTTTATGAGTTTTCTGAGGCAGCGGGAAATCTATCGTACGATGAAAATAGCTGCCGGTTCTTTGCCGGGGCGGCCGATGGACGACCGCCCCCGGCCTCATCGTCTTGGTGAGTTTCCATCTGGCTATTCCTCGGCAGTTTGCACTCCTGCAGGGCCTGCCTCCGCTTCACCAGCCGGCACGCAGCTTGCAGGAAAACGCCTTCGCCGTACAATGTAATTCCAGCGAACGGCGAACAGTGTCTTAACTGTTTGTCTCAGCCCAGGGGACAACCCCAGCACCTGCCTTAACGATTTAGATCTTTGTTTGCCCAAGCCCCTGCATCAAATCGAGACACTCCCACTTTCTTGGACATCTCCATTGGAATTGGTTCAGAACTAACTAGTTTCTTTGATTCACTCTAATTTCTTCAATTCACTCGGGATAAAAGAAAGTTTAGCAGCTTGGCGCGGCTGGCATCCCTTGTGCTTTATCTCAATCCTGAGAACAGGAAGATTCCTCCTGCGAGGCTCTATCCATAATCGGAACGACTGAGGACGACGCCAATGCAATCCATGGAATTGAGCGGTATGAAAACGGCCACCGAGGGGGCAGGGGCGTGCCGCCATCCGGCGCCTCGGTATGCCCGGGGGCGCGCGCTTATACTGCTACTTGCTTTGGGGCTGACGAACGCGCCTGCGCTTCGAGCCCAGAAGAGTAGGGTCGCAACCACGGCGCTGGTTCTGCATGTCGTTCCGGAGGAGCAAATGGAGGTTCAGAGTGATGCCACCGCGCTCAAGATCCGGCTGGCCTCTGGCTCGACAGCCCAAATCTGGGCTGGGTCAAGCTGCGGCGCACCGGCGCCCCAAGCGCGTATCATCACCAAGTCGGGGACATACAGTATTCCGCTCAACACGATAGGCGTCACGCGTAGTCACACAGCGAGTGACGGGGTTTCCATTTGCTTGCTTTCGTCGGATGGTTTGCTGCGCGACTATGTGACGGTCAACCAGCTCGAGTTGCTCGCGTCCACGAGTTCGGTTCGAAGCTCTAGCGGAGGTAACAGGAATGAGCTTAACGAATGATGATTCAGGAAATCCTGAGCGTGTATACGAGGGATCGGTGGTGACAGACCATGGAGAACAGAATTCTCCGTTGGTCATTGTTGCCATCGATGATGATCCGGGTATTCTCGGGCTTTACCGAGCAGTCATGAGCGGCATGGGCGTCCGCTTCGAGAGTTCCATCGATCCCCGGCAGGCCTTGGATCTCGTAGCGACGCATGACCCAAGCTTGGTGATTCTCGATTTGACCATGCCCGGCATCGATGGGATGGAACTCCTCCACCGCATCAAAAGTCGCGACCCGCAGACGCGCGTTGTCATGATTACCGGCAACTACACCATTGACACGGCGGTAAAGGCCATCCAGGAAGGGGCAATCGACTATGTCTGTAAGCCTGTCACGGCGGAGAAACTGCGGGAACTGGTGACCCGCGTTCGAAGCCTGGTAACCCAAGAGGAGCGAACCCGCGCCCTGGAGCGAGAACTTGCTGATGTGTCCAACCTGGAGGGCATCATCGGCCACAGCCCACGTATGCTGGAGGTCTTCGACCTGATTCGCCGGGTGGCCCCGCACTTCCACACGGCGCTCATTACGGGTGAACCGGGAAGTGAAAAGGAGATTGTGGCCCGGGTTCTGCACAACCTCAGTTCTGGCAAGAATCAGCGCTTTACCGTTTTCAAATGCGGAGCCTTGGCTGCCGATGTTGTGGACAACCAACTGTCAGGCCACCGTGGCGAGGTTTTTGCGGGTGCGGTGGACGATGAGGCGAGGCTTTCTGAATTGGCCAGTGGTGGAACGGTCTTCCTGAACGAGGTCGGAGACCTGAACGCAGCGGCGCA